>CAYQZN010000354.1:0-2931 GCA_964421805.1 uncultured Woeseiaceae bacterium | reverse complement strand
CGCGGAATAGACGCCGATCTCGTCGAGGGGCACGTAGATGGAATCGTCCCCGGCGATCGCGGTGGGCGGCAGCGCGGCCACGATGAAGGTGGCCAACATAGCGGCAGGCAGGCGCAGGACGAAAGACATGGGCAGACCTCCGGAGAAATCAGACGGATTCCGGGTATGGAGTAACCCACAGTCGGAGGGGACAATCAAGCTGTCGCCGGCCGCGAGCTTTCAAACGCAGCGCGGAGCGGCTATGGTCGTTCGACGGCACAAGGGAGGGACTCCATGGCCAGCTCTGTCGTCCTGGCTCTGATGCTGAGCAGTCAAATCTCGGCGGGTTGCACGTCGGCTGAGCCTCCGGCCGACGATATTGCTCTAATGGCAGGCCTGGCGCGCGACGCGGCACCAGCCGGGTATACGGACGAGACCCGGGCGTCAATTACGATGCACGCCGAACTCTGCACCCCGCGTGACTGGAACATCCTCAACATCCGTTACGAACAGCTGTACCCGGAGCAGAATTCGATCACCGCGCATTCAGCGCGAGACCGCATCGTTTGCACGCTGAGCCGCGCGACCGATCCGCAAGGGCTTACCTCGATCAGCACGCGTTGCGAGCACACCGTGCGGAAGATGCTCTCTTACCCGGGCATCGACGAGCCCGTCGAACTGGTGAGCCATGACTACCAACTCGGATTCGAACTGGCCGAGCGCTTCCTCGGGTTCCTCTCCGGGTACGTGGCGCAAGCCGTTCACGGCCGCGAGCTCGCACGCGGCGAGTTTCGCGGAATTGACCGAATTCACGCATTCGAGGGTTCCGGCTCGAAGATCCTGTTCAGCGCACGTGTATTCTCGGACTCCTGCCGTTCGGAAACCGTCGGTGCCGCTTACGACCCCGAGACCGGCAATTTCACTTTCCGGGGATTCTCTTCGGTAATCTGTTGAGGATGCGCCGGCGGGCCGCCAGCCCGCCGGCGTGTCCCTCTAATCAAGCTCCAGACAGTCTGGCGTGCAGGACACGTTGCGCCAGTCGCTGCCCCACCACAGCCAGCGACGATTGATCATGTCATCCACCCAGTCGACCAACGGCACGCCGGCCGCCGAATCCTCGGTGTAAAACTTGTCGCTGCCGACCACCGTGTGATCGCCGCCCGCCGCGATGTAGTAGCGGTAGTTCCACGTCTGAAATGCCACCAGGTTCATGTAGGTGCGGGCGCGGATAGTCCATTCGAACGCGGACAGCGCCAGTTCGTTCGGATCCTCCCACAGATCCGGTCGGTCCGTATTCCGGGCGAGGTTGAAGAACCCGATCTGGACCTCGTCGAAGGCCGTGGTGTACTGCCCGAAACGGGCGCCCGGATAATTCCAGGCCAGCGACTTGAACAGCTCCACCGTGATCTGGTCGGCGCCGGACGAGAACGCGGACTGCAGTTCCGGCGCCAGGTTCTCCCACACACCCCAGACGCCGTCCGGCGTGAGCGTACGATTGTAGAAATCATCGGTGATGACGCCGTTGGCCGCATCGACCAGGACCCGGGTACGGGTGTACCAGGGCAGCATCCTCGCGATCGCCGGATAATGATAAGTGACGCCGTAGCCGCCGGCACTGGCGCCGCTGAGGAAGACCTTGCTCGGGGGATAGCCGAGCTTGCCATAGCGCTTCGCCAGCCAGTCCAGGACGAAGGCCACGTTGTCGGCGCCGCGGTGGCGGATGGTCCAGTCGAGCGGCCCCAGATCCGTCTCCAGCGTGTACCCCTGGTCGTTAGAGCCCGTGTGCAGATCGCCCGTGCAGTACGGGATATACACCTGGGTGTACTCGCCGATGGGATTGCCGGGGTTCGAAGCGTCCGCCAGCCCCGGTGAGGCGTTCAGCGCCTCGACCGTCTCATCGATCTCCTGGGTATAGACCGACGAGCCGAGCAGCGGCGTGCCAAGGCAGGTGTTCTTGTCCCAGCAGGCACCTCCGCCATCGAAGAAAATCGCCAGGCGACGCGGATCGCCGGGACGGACGAAGAATGCATAGTCGGTGTTCGCCTGATCAGGCAAAGCACCGGGAACCGGCACGGGTCCGCCTGAGCAGGACGGACTCCGCTCGATGCCATTGCGGTCGGTGAAGTGCTCCGGTGCGTCGATCCGCTTCCAGCCGTCGGCGAGCGCCGGTGTTGCGATGACCGATACCAGTACCAGTGCGAGACCAAGCGTGAATAGCTTGCGCATGATGACTCCCCCTCTTGTTCTAGTGCAGCGTGTCCCTGTCAGTATAGACAACCACACGTCACGCGCATGCTGCACCGCCGCAACACGCGGCCCGGATCGGGCCGGACACGGGCACGGCCTGCCTCCCCCGCAGAATTTCCATCTCCCGTCGGAATTTCCCGCCTCCGCGTCGCATGAATGGGTAAGGCATCACCCATCCGAGGAGAGAGGACGTTCCGATGAAAACCAAAATCGACATCTTGCCGGCCGCCGGCCTGAAAGCCATCCCGGGCCTCGCTCTGCTGCTCGCACTCGGCGCCTGTGGCGGCGGCGGTGGCGGCGGGGACACCACGACCAATCCTCCTCCTCCACCGCCGCCGCCACCGCCGCCATCGACCTACAGCATCGGCGGCACCGTGTCAGGGCTCGCGGGCAGCGGACTCACATTGCGGAACAACGGCGGCGACGACCTCACCGTCTCCGCTAACGGCGGTTTCACCTTTGCCACCGAGATCGACAGCGGTGACTCCTACAGCGTCACCGTCGCCACTCAGCCATCCTCTCCGGATCAGACCTGCACGGTAACCAATGGCTCCGGCACCGCCACGGCAGACGTTACCAACGTCGCTGTCGCGTGCGAGACGAACACGGCGGCAACGGACACCGACGGCGACGGCCTGACCGACAGCGAAGAGCTTGGACAGTACGGTACCTCCCCGATCCTGGCCGACACTGACGGTGACGGCT
>CAYQZN010000353.1:0-2963 GCA_964421805.1 uncultured Woeseiaceae bacterium | reverse complement strand
TCGACCTGTTCGACCGTCTCGGCGCCACCGACGCGCAGCTGGACTTCCCGGTGGTGTATGCCTCGGCGCTGGGGGGCTACGCCGGCCTGGAGCCCGACGTCAGCGACGGCGACATGACGCCGCTGCTGCAGACCATCGTGGAGCGCGTGCCCGCGCCGGACGTCGACCCCGACGGTCCGCTGCAGCTGCAGGTCTCCAGCCTGGACTACGACCCCTACGTGGGCGTGATCGGCATCGGCCGCATCACCCGGGGCACGGTGCGGGCCGCGAGCTCGGTCACGATCGTGGGGGCCCACGGCTCGCACCGGCCCGGCCGGGTGCTGGAGCTCTACGGCTTCCACGGCCTCGAGCGGCAGAAGATCGAGTCCGCCTCGGCGGGAGATATCGTCGCCTTCTCGGGCATCGAGACCCTGCATATCTCCGACACGCTGTGCGACCGGGAGCATCCCGAAGCGCTGCCCGCGCTGTCGGTAGACGAGCCGACCATCAGCATGACCTTCCAGGTGAACAAGTCGCCGTTCGCGGGGAAGGAGGGCAAGTTCCTCACCAGCCGCCAGATCGGCGAGCGGCTGGACCAGGAACTCAAGCACAACGTGGCCCTGCGGGTGGACCGCACCGACGACCCGGACAAGTTCCAGGTCTCCGGCCGGGGTGAGCTGCATCTCTCGGTGCTGATCGAGAACATGCGCCGGGAGGGCTACGAGCTGGCGGTCTCCCGGCCCGAGGTCATCCGCATCGAGAAGGACGGCAAGTGGCTGGAGCCCTGGGAGCTGCTCACCGTCGACTTCGCCGAGGACTATCAGGGTGCGGTGATGAGCCGGCTGGCGGAGCGCAAGGGCGAGTTGCTGGGCATGCAGCCGGACGGCAAGGGCCGCATGCGCCTCGACTACCGCATCCCCTCCCGGGGCCTGATCGGCTTCCGCACCGAGTACCTGACCGCCACGGCCGGCACCGGCCTCATCCACCACGTCTTCGACGAGTACGGCCCGGCGGTGGAGGGCGGCATCGGCCAGCGCATCAACGGCGTGCTCATCTCCAACGTGCAGGGCAAGGCGCTCGCCTATGCGCTGTTCAATCTGCAGGAGCGGGGCAGGCTGTTCATCGGGCATGGCGCCGAGGTGTACGAGGGCATGATCATCGGCATCCACAGCCGGGGCAACGACCTGGTGGTGAATCCCACCAAGGCCAAGCAGCTCACCAATATCCGCGCGGCAGGCTCCGACGAGAACATCCTGCTGACCACCCCCATCCGCTTCTCGCTGGAGCAGGCGCTGGAGTTCATCGACGACGACGAGCTGGTGGAGGTCACGCCGGCGAGCATCCGGCTGAGGAAAAAGCTGCTGACGGAGAGCGACCGGAAGCGGGATTCCCGCCAGAAGCCCGCCGTCTGAGTCCTGACGGAGCCGGCGTCTCGGCGCCTCCCTGCCCGGATACGGGTATCCCCGGATTTCGATGTCGGGCCAAAGCCTTAGACTCGTTCTAAACGCGCCTTGCGCGTGGCCGACAGCGTCTCAGGAGGAGCGAGGACCCCATGGAAGCAGAAATGCTGGCGCGCATCCAGTTCGCCTTCACCGTCTCTTTCCACATACTTTTTCCGGCTTTTACCATCGGCCTCGCCAGCTGGCTGGTCATGCTGGAAGCGCTGTGGCTGAAGACGGGCAAGCCCGCCTACATGAGTCTGTACAAGTTCTGGCTGAAGATCTTCGCCGTCTCCTTCGGCATGGGCGTGGTTTCGGGCATCGTCATGAGCTTCCAGTTCGGCTCCAACTGGAGCGGTTTTTCGGAGGCCACGGGCAACGTGCTGGGGCCGGTGATCGGCTACGAGGTGCTGACCGCATTCTTCCTCGAAGCCACCTTCCTCGGCATCATGCTGTTCGGCGCCAACCGGGTGGGCAAGGGCCTGCATTTCTTCGCCACCTGCATGGTGGCCCTCGGCACGCTGATCTCGGCCTTCTGGATCCTGTCGGCCAACAGCTGGATGAATACCCCGGCCGGCTTCCGGGTGGAGGACGGCATCTTCTACCCCGTGGACTGGTTCCAGATCATCTTCAACCCGTCCTTCCCGTACCGCCTGGTGCACATGACGCTGGCGGCCTATCTCACCACCTGCTTCGTGATCGGTGCGGTCTCGGCGCGCTACCTGCTGGAGGGACGGTTCCAGCAGCGGGCCCGGCACATGTTCTTCATGTCGGTGATCTTCGGCGCGATCGTGGTCCCGGCACAGGTACTCATCGGTGATTTCCACGGTCTCAACACCAAGGAGTACCAGCCGCAGAAGGTGGCCGCGATGGAGGCCCACTGGGAATCCGAGCCCCGGGCGCCGCTCATCCTGTTCGCGATACCGGACGAGGAGAACGAGACCAACCACTTTCAGCTGGGCATCCCCGGCCTGGGCAGCCTGATCCTGGAACACGACATCAATGCGCCGGTCACCGGCCTGAAGGAATTCCCCGCCGAGGAGCGGCCGCCGGTGGCGCCGGTGTTCTGGGCCTTCCGCATCATGGTCGGCCTGGGCGTGCTGATGCTGTTCGCGGCGGGCGCAGGGGTGGTGCAGCTCATCCGCGGCAGACTCTACGAGACCCGCTGGCTGCTGAAGCTCTACAGCTGGATGTGGCCGACCGGGTTCATCGCCGTCCTGGCCGGCTGGTTCACCACGGAGATCGGACGTCAGCCCTGGGTGGTGTGGGAGCTGCAGACCACTGCCGACGCGCTGTCCCCTGTGCCCGGAGCCAGCGTTGCCACCTCGCTGCTCCTGTTCTTTCTGGTCTACGGCGTGGTCTTCGGCGCGGGCATCTACTACCTGCTGCAGCTGATCCGCAGCGGGCCGGGCGAGGTCGAGGGGGAGCCCGAGAAGGGCACGGCCCGCCGACCGCTGTCGGCGGCCGGGAAACCGGCAGAGGAGGGTACCTGATGGAAGGCGGCTGGCTGCCACTGATCTGGATCGTCCTGATCGCCGTGGCCAT
>CAYQZN010000352.1:0-2966 GCA_964421805.1 uncultured Woeseiaceae bacterium | reverse complement strand
ATGCCGTATTCCGTCTCCGTCAGGTCATTGGGCCGGCGGGGGCGGCTGCCTCCTGGCCGGTCTGTACCGCCCAGAGGCTGGCATAGATGCCGCCCCGGGCCAACAGGGAGGCATGATCGCCGGTCTCGGCGATGCGGCCCCGCTCGAGCACGATGATACGGTCCGCGTGCACGATGGTGGAGAGCCGATGGGCGATGACCACCGTCGTGCGGGAGTGAGAAATGGTCGCCAGCGAGCGCTGGATGGCCGCCTCCGTCTCGTTGTCCACAGCGGAGGTGGCCTCGTCCAGGATGAGCACCGGCGGGTCCTTCACCAGTGCCCGGGCCAGCGACAGGCGCTGGCGCTGGCCGCCGGAGAGCTTCTGCCCGCGCTCGCCCACGACGGTGTCGAGAGCCCGGGGCAGACGCTCGATGAACTCCATGGCCTCGGCCGCGCGGGCCGCCTCGACGATCGCGGCCTCGCTCGCCTCCGGCGCGCCGTAAGCGATGTTGTCCCGCACCGTGCCCTGGAACAGGAATACGTCCTGGCTCACCAGGCCGATGCGCCGGCGCAGGCTCTCCAGCGTGAACTCGCGGATCGGGCGCCCGTCCAGCAGTATCTCGCCCTGCCGGGGTTCGTAGAAGCGCAGCATCAGCTTGATCAGCGAACTCTTGCCGGCGCCGGTCTGGCCGACGAAGGCCACGGTCTCGGTCGGGGCGATGTCGAAGTCGATGTCCCTGAGCACCGGCTCGCCGTCGGCATAGGCGAACCAGACGTGCTCGAAGGTGATGCGGCCTTCCACCTCGCCGAGCGCCTCGGCCCCGGGGGCGTCGCGGATGGCGACGGGCGCCTCGATGAGATCCAGGATGCGGCGGGACGAGGCCATGGCCCGTTCGTACAGGTCCACCGTCTCGGCCAGGCTGGTGAGCGGCCACAGCAGCCGCTGGGTCAGGAACACGAGCACGCCGTAGGCCCCCACGGCCAGGGCGCCGGAGAGTGTCATCCAGCCGCCGATCAGGAAGGTGGCGAGAAAGCCGGCCAGGATCGCCATGCGGATCACCGGTATGAAGGCAGAGCTCACGGCGATGGCGCGGCGGTTCGCCGATACGTAGGCATCGCTGTCCGCGCGCACCCGCTCGGCCTCGAGCCGCTCCGTGGCGAAGCTCTTGATGGTGGCTATACCCGAAATGTTGGCCGCGAGGCGCGAGCCCAGGCCGCCGACCCGCTCGCGGACCTCCGCGTAGAGTGGCTGCGCGCGGCGCTGGAAATAGAAGGCACCGACGACGATGACCGGGATGGGCGTAAACGCCACCACGGCGATCAGCGGCGACACTACGAAGAAGACGGTGCCCACCGCCACCAGCGTGGTCGCGACCTGGATCAGATTGTTGGCGCCGCCGTTCAGGAAGCGCTCGAGCTGGTTGACGTCGTCGTTCAGGATAGCCACCAGATTGCCCGTGCTCTGGTCCTCGAAATAGGCCAGATCCAGGTCCTGGACGTGCCGGTAGGCGTCGATGCGCATGCCGTGCTGGAGGTCCTGGGCCAGATTCCGCCACAGGATCAGATACAGGTACTCGAACAGCGATTCGCTCATCCAGATGACGAGCGTCAGCCCGCCGAGCAGCAGCATCTGCGAGCGCGGTTCGACGATGCCGAGTGCCGCCACGAAGGAGTCCTCCTGGCGCACGACCACGTCGATGGCGATGCCGATCAGGATCTCCGGCATCACGTCGAACAGCTTGTTCAGCACGGAGCAGGCGGTGGCCAGCCAGATGCGACGGCGGTAGCCCCGCGCATAGTGCAACAGGCGCTTCAGGGCCTGGAAGGAGCTCTTGGCCTCGCCGCTCATCGCCGGGAGCTTAGCAGGGGCCGGCGCGTGCGGCACTGCCGATTCCTCGCTGCCGCCTGCAGCGCAATGAGGGGATGCTGCAGCGCAATAAGTAATTTTCGAGGCTCGTCTCAGGACAATCCGTATACCGCCCCGCCGAGGGCCGACGGACAATAGTGACGGTCGCGTGAACATTCATTGGCGGTCTGGTTGCTTGCGACCGCTGCATCAGGCCAAGGAGACTCATGATGAAGGGATCTTCATTAAGAATTCTGGCTGTCTGCGTCGGTACGTCTCTGCTCGTCGCAGGGCCGGCACAAGCCTATGAGGCAGGCGATTGGCTGTTCCGTGTGGGCGTGACCTCGGTCGACCCGAAGTCGGACAACCTGGACACGGCCGTGCCGTCAGGTGACGGGACGACGCCGGTGACGATCGAGGTCGACAGCGGCACGACGCTGACCTTCAACGGCACCTATTTCTTCTCGCCGAACTGGGGGCTGGAAGTTCTCGCCGCGGCACCGTTCAACCATGACATCGAGATCAAGGGCATCGGCAAGATCGCCGAGACGGATCACCTGCCGCCGACCTTCTCGCTGCAGTATCATTTCCTGCCGGACGGCGCATTCCAGCCTTACGTCGGGCTCGGCCTGAACATGACGATCTTCTTTAGCGAAGACGTCGATCAGGCCCTGATCGATACCGTCGAAGCGCTCAATCCGGGTCTCGAGGTGACGGGCGCGGATCTCGACCTCGACACGTCATTCGGTCTCGCCGCGCAGGTGGGCGCCGACTTCATCCTGAACGAGAACTGGACGATCAACTTCGACGTGCGCTGGATCAACATCGAGACGGATGCCGAGCTGACGGTCGACCCCGTCGGCACGCTGGATCTGGGCACGGTCGAGATCGACCCCTGGGTGTACGGCATCAACGTGGGCTACAAGTTCTGATACCGCAGAGTATCGGATGGGAAAAGGCCGGGCATGACAGCCCGGCCTTTTTTCGTTTCAGCCTTCCTGTCGGAGGAATTCCTCTTCCTTCGGCACCCTCTTGTGCAGCGCCAGCGGACGGCGGTTCTTCCGCACCTTCAAATTGAGCATCTCCACGCCCACCGAGAAGGCCATGGCGAAGTAGATGTAGCCCTTCGGTATGTGCAGGT
>CAYQZN010000351.1:0-2970 GCA_964421805.1 uncultured Woeseiaceae bacterium | reverse complement strand
GGCGGACGACGGACGGAAAGACGAGGCAACGGCATGAGCGAGCGCGCGCACGCGAGTGCGGACGAAAGCGTACTGCAGGCGGAAGTCGACGCACTGATGGCAGAGATGGGGCGCGCCGCGCGCGCTGCTGCCGGCGAGCTGGCGCGTTGCACGGGCGAGCAGCGGGAGCAGGCGTTAAGGGCTGCGGCTGCGCACCTGCGCGACTCGGCCGCCGAGGTGCTGAGCGCCAACGGCAGGGACATGGCGCTGGCGCGGGATAAGGGCCTGTCGGCGGCCATGCTGGATCGGCTCGCGCTGGACGAGGACCGTGTCGAGGCCATGGCGGCCGGACTCGAGGCCATCGCCGCGCTGCCCGACCCGGTCGGCCGGGTGATCGCCGAGTGGGACCGGCCAAACGGCCTCACCATCCAGCGCGTGACGGTGCCGCTGGGCGTGATCGGCATCATCTACGAGAGCCGCCCGAACGTGACGGCGGACGCGGGCGGACTGTGCCTCAGGTCCGGCAACGCCGTGATCCTGCGCGGCGGTTCGGAAAGCTATCACTCGAGCCGGGCGATCCTGGCCAGCCTGACCGCGGGCCTGGCTGCCGCCGGTCTGCCCGAAGCGGCCATCCAGATGGTGCCCACACGCGACCGCGCGGCGGTGGGAGCGCTGCTGTCCGGACTGGACGGCTGCGTGGACGTGGTGGTGCCCCGCGGCGGCCGGAGTCTGGTGGAACGGGTGCAGCGGGATGCCCGGGTGCCGGTCATCGGCCATCTGGAGGGGCTGTGCCACGTCTACGTGGACGCGAGTGCGGACCCGGACAAGGCGGTGGCGGTCGTCGTCAACTCGAAGATGCGGCGCACGGGGATCTGCGGTGCGGCGGAGACGCTGCTGGTCGATCGCGCGGTGGCCGAAACGCTGCTGCCCAGGATCGGCGCGGCGCTCGGCGAAGCGGGTTGCCGGTTGCGGGGCGATGCGGAGGCCTGCCGGATCCTGGATGACTGCGAGCCGGCGGACGAGGCGGACTGGCGCACCGAGTATCTCGACGCGGTGATCGCCATTCGCGTGGTGGACGGCGTGGACGGCGCCATCGGGCATATCCGCCGCTACGGGTCGGGCCACACGGAGTCCATCATCGCGGAAGCACCGGCGCCGGTGGAGAGTTTTTTCCGCGAACTCGACAGCGCCATCCTGCTCCATAACGCGTCCACCCAGTTCGCCGACGGCGGCGAGTTCGGCATGGGCGCGGAGATCGGCATCGCCACCGGGCGCATTCATGCGCGCGGGCCGGTCGGTGCCGAGCAGCTTACGAGCTACAAGTACCTGGTGCGCGGCGACGGGCAGACCCGGCCGTGAGCGGGGCGGCGGCCGGCGAAGGAAAGAGCGGGTCGCGCTGCGACGTCGTCGTTATCGGCGGCGGCATCAACGGCGCGGGTATCGCCCGTGATGCGGCGGAACGGGGGCTGGACGTGCTGCTGCTCGAGCAGGACGATTTCTCCGCGGGCACCACCGCCTGGTCCAGCCGGCTCATCCACGGCGGGCTGCGTTATCTGGAATATGCCGAGATCTCGCTGGTCTACGAGTCGCTGCACGAGCGGCGTCACCTGCTCGAGGCCGCACCCCACCTCGTGCATCCGCTGAAGCTGGTGATCCCGGTCTATCGGGGCGCGCGGCGGGGGAAGGCGCTGATCCGGGCCGGTATGCTCGCCTACGATCTGCTCTCGCTCGGCAAGGAACTGCCCGGGCACGACATGCTGAGCCGGCGGGAGCTGCTCGCCGAGGAGCCGGGGATTCTGGCCGAGGGGCTGCGCGGGGCGGCCGCCTACTACGACGCGCAGGTACCGTGGGCGGAGCGGCTGGTGATCGAGAATCTGGTGGCGGCGGAGCGGGCCGGTGCCGTGCTGCGCAACTATTGCCGGGTGGAGGCACTGTGCGACGGCTCGGGCACGATGGACGGCGTCGAGTACCGGGATCTGGCCACGGGAGTGCGGCACCGGGTGCATGCGCCGGTGGTCGTGAATGCCGGCGGCCCGTGGGTGGACCGGGTGCTGAAGGGGCTGCCCGCGCGGCTGCCGCGGCTGATGGGCGGCACGAAGGGCAGCCACGTGGTGGTCTCGCCGTTCGAGGGAGCGCCGTCGAGCGCGTTCTACATCGAGGCCGAGGCCGACGGGCGGCCGATGTTCGTCATTCCATGGGCCGGGTTGTATCTGATCGGCACTACGGATATCCGCTATTCCGGCGACCCGGCGGATGCGCGGGCGAGCAGCGAGGAGGTGGACTACCTGCTGGCGGAGGCGAACCGGGTCTTCCCGCGGGCAGGGCTGCGGCGGGATTCGGTGCACTACACTTATTGCGGCGTGCGGCCGCTGCCGTGGGAAGAAGGGCCGGAGGGCGCGATCACGCGCAAGCACATCATCCGCGAACACGACGATGTGGCCCGGGGGCTGCTGTCGATCATCGGCGGCAAGCTCACCACTTATCGCCACCTGGCGGAGGAGGTGGTCGACCGCATCGGCCGGCTGCTGGAACGCGATCTGCCCGGGTGTCCTACGGATGACGAGCCGCTGCCCGGCGGCGCTGATTTCGAGGAGGCTCGGCAGCGGCTGGCCGCGGCCGGGATCGTTGCGGAGAACACCGCCGGCCATCTGCTGTCGGTGTATGGCAGTCGGGCGCTGGAGATCGCGGAGATGGCGGTGGCGGAGCCTGCGCTGGGCGAGATCGTCTGCGAGCGCACGGGCGCGATCGGGGCAGAGGTGGTCTTCAGCCTGGAGCAGGAACACGCCTGCACGCTGGACGATCTGCTGCAACGGCGCATGATGATCGGTCTTGGCCCGCAACTGGGGCTGGACGTGCTGGATGCGGTGGCGTCGGTCGCTGGCGACCACCTGGGCTGGAGCGACGAAGAACGCAGTGCCGCGAAGTCCGCCTACCACCACCGCCTCAACCGCTTCCAGGTGCCGGACCGAACTTTTTAAACTTTTGAAACTT
>CAYQZN010000350.1:0-2974 GCA_964421805.1 uncultured Woeseiaceae bacterium | reverse complement strand
CCGACGGCCAGGTGGAAGGTGACCGCCAGCACCAGCCCGGCGTAGAGCACCCACAGGCCGGCGCGGACCCGCTCCATTGACACGTCGGCCTCGATGCCGCGGATCTCGCCATAGAGCGGCGTGAACACGTCCATCACCACCAGCACGAGGTGGAAACTGCCGAGCACCAGGATGATCATGCCGGTGCGCACCTGCCAGATCCACAGCATGGATTCCACGTGCGGCCGGAACGCCTCGCCGCCCACGGCGCCGGACTCGCGCAGCCCTTTGGCGAGCGCCATCATGCGCTTGCGCTCGGCGAGCTGGGCCGGGATCTTGCGGCTGGCCATGACGGCGTGGACGAGGAACAGCACGATGACGACGATGACCGTCGGCTGGGCGATCCAGAACTCCTCCAGCAGGGTGGCGATCTCGTCATAGGCCACGGTGCCGAACAGGATCGAGGCCTCGAAGGTCATGTGGCCGAACATGAACAACGCCAGCGCCAGCCCCGTCGCGCCGCTGGCGATCTCGTAGCGCAGCTGGGACCGGGCTTCGCGCCCGGGGTCGCGGACCCCGCCTGTCAGTGTGCTCGATCTCAAATGGAGTGCCTCCCTCGCGCCGTTTATCCCGATACGGCCCGCGAGGGTCAATACGTAGGTTCCGGCACCCTTCAGCCGGTGCGCAGACGGGCCCGCTGCTCGGCGGCCTCGGCCCTGCGGGCCAGCGCCCGGGTGGTGCCGCGGAACAGGAACAGGTGGGCCGGCAGCAGGGCGTACCAGTACATCAGGCCCCACACGCCGGCCGGGTGCCAGTAGGCGGTCATGCGCACCCGGCTGCCCGCCTCCGTGGCCCCGATCTCGAATTCCAGTACGCCGCCGCCCGGGGCGCGCATCTCCATCAGCAGCGTCAGGCGCTCGCGCGGGATCAGGCCGATCACGCGCCAGCCATCGAATACGTCGCCCACCCTGAGCTGGGTGGGATGGCGCCGGCGCCGGCGCATCGACGTGCCGCCCACCATCCAGTCCAGCAGACGCCGCAGCCACCACAGCCAGTTGGCGTAGAAGAAGTCGCCGCGCCGCCCGATCAGGAGCACCTGCTGCCACATGGCCTCCACCGGGGCCGTGGAGTCGGCGACACCGGTGGCGCGCTTGGCATAGTAGGCGTAATCCGGATTCCACTCGCGGCAGGCGAGCGAGCCCTCCACCCAGCGGCCTTCCACCGTGTGGGTCTGCTCGGCCTCCAGCGCGGCCTCCGCCGCTTCGCGGAAGGTCAGCAGGCGCTGCGGGATCAGCTCGCGGATGGCGGCGTCTTCGGCGATGTAGTCGTGGGACAGGCCCTCGATCAGCGCCGCGGCGATCTTCGTGGGCACCGCCGTGATGAGGCGCAGCCAGTAGCTGGAGAGCCGGGTGGTCAGCACCGGCAGCGTGAGGATGCGTATGCGCTTGCCGCGGATGTCCGCATACGTGCGCATCATCTCCTCGTAAGTGCAGATCTCGGGTCCGCCGACCTCGAAGACCGGGTGGTGGTCCACCTCCGCCTCCGCCACGCCGATGAGATACGTCAGCAGGTTCTCCAGCGCGATGGGCGTCGAGCGGGAGGTCACCCAGCGCGGCGTCACCATCACCGGCAGATGATTGACCAGGTCGCGCATCACCTCCCACGCGGCCGAGCCCGGACCCACGATCATCGGCGCGCGGATCTCCACCACCTGGCAGGCGGCGCGGCGCAGGATCTCGCCGGTATCCAGCCGCGCCTGCAGGTGCTGGGACTGCGGTTCCTCCGGCGCGAGCCCGCCCAGATACACGATGCGTTCGACCCCGGCTTCTCGGGCCGCGGCGACCATATTGTGTGCGCCACGCCGCTCCAGTTCGGCGAAATTGCCGCCGGCCGCCATCAGGTGGACGAGATAGAACACCACGTCCGCGCCCTCGACGGCGCGGCTCAGGGACTCCGGGTCGAGGACGTCGGCCGCCATCAGCTCGACGTCCCGCCAGCCGCGCGCGGCCAGCACGTCCGTGTTGCGGGAGGTGGCGCGCACGCTCCAGCCCTCCGCGAGCAGGCGGGGCACGAGGTTCGTGCCGATGTAGCCGCTGGCCCCGATGACCACGGCCCTGCGTCCGGAGGCCGGCCGCGGCTGATTCGTTTCATGTTCCATGGTGCGTAGTCTAGCGTTCCCGGCGCTTCGTGATACGCCGTTCGACTGCGCTGGCCAGGCGCTGTTCGTGTTCCGGCGATTGTGTGTCGACGACCAGCACGTGGTCGATCTCTTCTGCCGTCGGCGGCTCCAGGGCGCCGAGCTGGCCGCGCATGACGGCGACGCCGGCCTCGGAGGGTTCCCGGCTCTCGCGGTCGCGCGCGGTGAGGCGGCGCTCGAGCTCGGCTTCGTCCGCCGTGCAGTGGACGATCAGCAGAGGCACGCCTTGCCGCGCGGCGAGCTGCCGGAAAGGCTCCCGGCGCTGCTGCTCGATGAAGGTGGCGTCGACCACCACCGGCTGGCCGGCGGACAGAAGATCGGCGGCGAGTTCTGCCAGCCGCGCGAATACCCGGTCGCTGGTCCCGGCCCGGTAGAGCTCCTCCGTCAGGCCTTCGGCCGCGCTGTCGGCGTCAGGCGCCAGGCCGAACAGCCGTTTGCGTTCCACGTCCGAGCGCAGCCGGATGGCCGAGAACCGTGCCGCCAGCGTCTCGGCGACCGTCGACTTGCCGCTGCCGGAGACCCCCATCATCAGGCACAGGAAACCGGGCAGGCGACGCCGGCCCGCCGCTGCCAGGGCGAGATAGCGCCGGTAGGCCGCCAGGTCGGGCTCCTCCTCGGCGGCGGCCAGTGCGGAGAAGAGACTGATCTTGGCCCGGACCAGGGCCAGGTAGACATCATAGAAGGAGTGCAGGGCGAGACCTGCGTAGTCGCCGGTGTACTCGAGCCACGTGTTCAGCACCCGATTGGCCAGGCCGGGCAGCTCCCGGCTGTCGAGGTCCATGACCACGAAGCCGATCT
>CAYQZN010000349.1:0-2982 GCA_964421805.1 uncultured Woeseiaceae bacterium | reverse complement strand
AGCCCCTGGATCACGATGCGCAAGGGCATCCCGGAGTCCGCCGGCTTCCTGGACTATGCCCAC
The DNA here is from genome assembly GCA_964421805.1 of uncultured Woeseiaceae bacterium. Classification (GTDB taxonomy): domain Bacteria; phylum Pseudomonadota; class Gammaproteobacteria; order Steroidobacterales; family Woeseiaceae; genus Lentisalinibacter. The sequence goes on along the minus strand of CAYQZN010000349.1, from coordinate 2,919 downwards.
ATCGCGCTGGGGCTCGTGCTGGTGCCGCTGGCCCTCGCCTATTTCGCCACCAACACGCTGGGCGGTCGCTGGCGAGACTATTTCCCCTGGCTCGCCGGCAATTTCGCAGAGGTGAAGCGCGATCTCGTCGGCATCCCGAAGGGCCGGCTGCCCCAGCCGGGGGGCGCGGGGCTGTTCTCGCTGATCGAGGGACTGGTGCTGGTGCTGCTGGTGGCCACCGCGCTCACGGGGCTCGGCTGGTTCGTGCTGGAAGGCTCGCGGGCTGCGATGGCCTGGCGGGACTGGCACATCGTGACCGCGGACGCCCTGGTGGTGGGCATGATCGTGCACGCGATCGCCGCCTCGCTGCATCTGCTGGAGTTTCTGCTGGAGTAGCGCCGGCAGCCGTTGCCGACGCTGGCCAGCTATTCGCCCGGGATCGGTCTAGGGCGGGCAGACGGCATCCGCGCCGCTGACCAGATTGTCCACGCCCAGCACGCTGGCGAAGCCTCCCGGGTCCTGGCCGGGGTCGAGCCGCACGTCCACCCAGTAGGTGGCAGCCTCCCGGGTCTGCGGCACCACCTCGGCATCCAGCCCCAGTTCCGCGGCCTGCTCACGCAGACGTTCGGCGCGTTCCTCGTCGCTGAAGAGTCCCAGCGAGATGGTGCGTTCGCCGTCGTCCTCGGGCATGGGATAGGCGTCCTCGAAGCCCGCCTCCTGCAGCACGCTCACCTGGCGGTTGGCTTCCTCCCGGCTGGGGATGTTGCGGATCTGCACCCAGTGGCCCAGAAAAACCTCTTCCGTGGCGCTGCGCAGGCCGGCTTCGCCGCCGAGGTCCCGTACCCGGGCGAGTACCTCCTCTCCCGTCTCGGCGCTGCCGAAGGGGCCCACGCTGATGCAGACGTCCGCGGCCCGGGCGTCGGCGGTTGCGGCGGTTTCAGGCGATTGCCGGTCCGGCGCCGGCACAGCCCGATCGTCTGCCGGGAAGTCGGTATCCGGCGCGGCATCGGCAGGGGGAACGATGGGCTGACCGGCCATGCTGCCCTCTTCGTCCACTCCTGCGCCCACGGACGGCTCGGGCGCCAGTTCCAGCCTGGGCCCGAGGTCGGACGCCCTGAACCGGGTGGCGCCGTCGGACGGCGGCTCCGCCACCCACTGGTTCCAGGCGAAGAAGACGACGTTGGCGAGGGCAAGCAGGAGAACGAGGTTTCTCATTCCGCCTCCGCCGCCGCGGCGAGCGCCGCCAGGCCCTCGAGCACGAGGTCCGGCCGGTTCTCCACCGTGTAGTGCCACTGGCGCTGGATGCGCCGCGCATCGCCGCCCGTCAGCACGATGCGCGGCAACTGGTCGATGCCCTCGAGCACGCGGCAGGCCCGCTCCATGGCGCCGCAGATGGCCGCCAGGGCGCCGCTGCGCACGGCCTGGTCGGTGTTGCGGCCGAACAGGTTCTCCGGCTCCGGGTCGTCGGCGCCGGCGCCGTCGGTGCCGATGCCGCTGGTGGAGGCGTCGAGCACCCGGCCCATGAGCGTGAGGCCGGGCAGGATGAGGCCGCCCAGGTGTCTGCCGGAGGAGTCGATGGCATCGAGGGTGGTGGCAGTGCCGGCGTCCACCACCAGCAGCGCCTCGTCCGGGTAGCGGGTCCAGGCGCCCACGCAGGCCGCCCAACGGTCCACGCCCAGCCGGGCGGGCTCGTCGTAACCGTTGCTGAGGCCGCAGGCCCCGGCGCGGCTGGTCGCGAACTCGATGTCGATGCCGGCCTTCTCGTCGATGGCCCGGGAGAGATCCGCGGCCACCCGCCGGCCGGCCACGTTGACGGCGACGACGCGGTCGATGTCGCCGGGCAGGGTATCCAGCACGGCGGCATAGTTGTCCGACTCGCATTCCTTGTGGGTGCGGTAGCCGGCGCCGGCCACCTCGCCGGAGGCCGTGAGGACGCCCCACTTGAGGCGGGTGTTGCCGATGTCGAAGAGTACGGTGCTCATCAGTTTCCGGTGCCCGGGGCGGGACGGCGGCAGCGCAGGATATCACCGGCGATGATACGCCGCTGCCCGTCCGGCGTGTCCACCAGCAGCGCACCGTCGGCGTCGATGCCGGCGGCCACACCGCGCGCCTCGCCGTCGGCGTCGCGCACGGTCACCTCGCTGCCGCGCAGCCAGTCGCGGCGCTGCCAGCGCTCGGCGAAAGGCGCGAATCCCTCGGCCTCGTAGGCGTCGAAAGTCGCCTGCAGCGAGCCGATCAGCGCCGCCGCCAGGCGGTTGCGCGCGGGCAGCGGGTCCAGCACTTCGGCAAGCGCCGCGGGACCGCGGCCCCAGCCGATATCGCCGGGCGGTGCGAACCCCGCCGGCAGCGAGACGTTGATGCCGATGCCGACCACCACGTGCATGGCGGCGCCGGCGCGGCCGGCGATCTCCGAGAGGATGCCGCCCAGCTTGCCGTCGATCAGCACCAGGTCGTTGGGCCATTTCAGGCGTATGCCGTCCGCGCCGAGGGACTCCAGCGCCTCCGCCGCGGCAGTGCCGCAGGCCAGCGTCAAAGCCGAGATGCCGCCGGCAGGCACGGCGACCGCCCGGGCCACGGACAGGCACAGGCCGTGGCCCGGCGGGATGTCCCACTGGCGGCCCCGCCGCCCGCGGCCCCTGGACTGGTAGTCGGCGACGGCGGCGGCGAGGCGCCCTTGCGCGGGCGGCGTCTGCCCGGCCAGCCAGTCGTTGGTGGAGTCGATGGTATCGAAGACGTCCAGGTGCTCGAGCCAGGCCCCGCTGCCGCCGGGCAGGGCGTCACGGATGCCTTCCTCGTTGAGGGGATCGGGGGTCGTCATGAAGATTCAGGCGTCCGGTCCGGAGCGCGGGCGGAAGATCATCAGGCGCTCGTTTCGGTTCTCGTTGCCGGCCCGCATGCGCGCGATGTTGGAGCGATGGGTCCAGAGCATGAACAGCGCGG
>CAYQZN010000348.1:0-2985 GCA_964421805.1 uncultured Woeseiaceae bacterium | reverse complement strand
ATCGCCGAACTGATCGCCGACCCGATCGCCGACCTGAACGCAGACGTAACCGCAGAGGAGCCATCCGATGAGCGACAGTCTGGGCGAACCGCTGACACTGCCCTGCGGGGTGACGCTGCCGAACCGCATCCTCAAGTCCGCCATGACCGAGGGACTGGCCGGCGAGCACGACCGGGCCACCGACAGACACGTGCGGCTCTACCGCCGCTGGGCCGAGGGCGGTGCCGGCACGCTGGTCACCGGTAACGTGATGATCGACCGGCGTTTCCTGGAACGGCCGGGCAACGTGGTCATCGACGACCCGGACGACGGGGAAGCGCTCGCAGCGCTGCGCGCCTGGGCGGAAGCCGGCACCTCGGCGGGCAACCAGCTGTGGATGCAGCTGAGCCACCCGGGCCGCCAGTGCGGGCGGATCGTCTCCTCGCGGCCCATGGCGCCCTCCGAAGTACAGCTCAATCTCATGGGCAACTTCGCCCGGCCCGTCGCCATGACGGAACACGATATCGAGATGGCGCTGGGCGGCTTCACCCGGGCGGCTGCGATCGCCCGGGACACGGGTTTCACCGGCGTGCAGATCCACGGCGCTCACGGCTACCTGATCAGCGAATTCCTCTCGCCGAAACTGAACCGCCGGAACGACCAGTGGGGCGGCCCGCTGGAGAACCGGGCCCGATTCCTGCTCGAGGCCGTGCGCGGCGTTCGCTCCGTGGTGGGCCCGGCCTTCCCCGTCTCCGTCAAACTCAACTCCGCCGACTTCCAGAAAGGCGGCTTCAGCTTCGAGGACAGCCTGCAGGTCGCCGCATGGCTCGACGCGCTGGGCGTCGACCTCATCGAGATCTCCGGCGGCAATTACGAGCAGCCGACCATGTTCGGCATCGAGGGCCGTCCCGAGGATGCGGCCGCCATGAACGACACGCGGCGCGAGAGCACGAAACGGCGTGAGGCCTTCTTCCTGGAATACGCCTCGCGCATGCGCGAGCGCATCGAGGCACCGCTCGCCGTTACCGGCGGCTTCCGCACGCGCCAGGCCATGCGGGAGGCGCTGGCGAACGACGAGGTGGACGTCATCGGACTCGCGCGACCCCTCTGCACCGAGCCGGATCTGCCCCGCCGGCTCATCGACGGCAGCGCCGAGCAAGCCGTGCGCTGGGAGGAGAAGATCGGCATCGGCAAGGGCCGCTTCGGCCCGGACAGCAACATTTTCCTGTTCAAGGCGCTGAACGCCTTCTCCGCCATCGCCTGGTACTACCGCCAGATCGTGGCCATGGCCGACGGCAAGCCGCTGCGCCTGGACCTGCACCCGCTGCGCGCCCTGTTCGAGCACCAGCGCGCGGAGATCGGCATCGCCCGCGCCCGCCGCAAGAAGACCGGGTAGGAGGGCCTTCAGGCCCGACCCCTCCGCAAGGACGTTAAGGCCCGACCGGCCCACACCCGGCTCGCCACACTGAAGGGCGCTGCGCTACGGTAGCGCCTAACATCTGCGGGAAACAGAGACAGGAATGAACCGATGAGCGAACTCGTCTTCTACACGAACCCCCAGTCGCGCGGTCGTATCGTGCGCTGGATGCTGGAAGAAGTCGGCGCGCCGTATGCCACCGAGATACTGGAGTACGGCACCACCATGAAGTCGCCGGAGTATCTGGCCATCAACCCGATGGGCAAGGTACCGGCCATCCGGCACGGCGAGACGGTAGTCACGGAGTGTGCCGCGATTTGCGCCTATCTGGCGGACGCGTTCCCCGAGGCCGGGCTCGCGCCGCCGCCCGCCGGGCGCGGCGCCTATTACCGCTGGCTCTTCTTCGCCGCCGGACCGCTGGAGTCGGCCATCGTCAACGCCGCTCTCGGCTTCGAGGTGTCTGAGGACAAGCGGATGACGGTGGGCTACGGCACGAAAGACCTCGCGCTGGATGCCATCGAGACCGCCATCGCCGACTCGCCGTACGTGACCGGCGACGCCTTCTCCGCCGCCGACGTCTACGTGGGCTCGCAGATCGCCTTCGGGCTCCAGTTCGGCACGGTCCCGGAACGCGACAGCTTCGCCGCCTACGTGGCCCGGGTGACCGACCGGGAAGCCTACCGCAGGGCGGTCGCCATCGACGACGGCGTCGGCGAAGCCGGGGGATAGCGGATCGGGCCTGAAGGCCCTCCTACGGCACCATCGTCAGACCGGGTCGCCGGCGCGTTTCAGGTCGGCCGGCAGGGAACGGCCCGCCAGGTAGTAGTGCACGGCCACCCACAGGTTCAGCAGTGCGAAGATCGCCAGCGCCCAGCGCAGCGAGTCGTCGCCGTACAGCGGCACCAGCAGGTCGCTGACTGCGCCGAGCGCCCAGGGACCGGCGCCGAGACCGATGATGTTGATGATGAACAGCAGGATCGCGGCGGCGACGCCGCGCATGCGCAGACCGACGAGGCTCTGGGTCTGCGCGAAGGTGGTCGCCTGGTAGAAATTGCCGAGGACGACGGGCACGCAGAAGACCAGCAGCGCCCAGCCGGGAGTCTCGAAGAAATACACGGCCACCGCGAACGGCAGGGCCACGATGGCGGCAAGACCCGCCGTCCAGAGGCTCCAGCTCGGGTTGGTCGAGCCCAGCCGGTCGGCGAGATAGCCGCCGAGGAAGATACCGATGCCGCCAGGGATGCCGAGAATGAGCCCGAGCCAGGTGCCGATCTCGCCCGTGGTCATGCCGTGCGTGCGCGCCAGGAACGCAGGGAACCAGGTTGCCACGCCGTAGCCGCTGAAGGCCGCGAGCGCGGCGCCGAACGCGAGATGGATGAACGAACGTCGCCGGCGCAGGAAGCTGAAAGTCTGCAGGATACCCGGACGGCTCGCGTCGGCGATACGGTTCTCCGACAGGCCCCGATCCGGTTCCACCAGAGTAAAGCGCACCACCAGTGCCAGCACGATACCCGGGACGCCCACGACGAAGAAGGCCATGCGCCAGCCGAAGAACTCGTTGACCCAGCCGCCGGCCAGCAGGCCGAACA
>CAYQZN010000347.1:0-2990 GCA_964421805.1 uncultured Woeseiaceae bacterium | reverse complement strand
TTCTATCCGACGCCGGTCGGCACCATCACGCGGCAGCACTGGGACGACCTGCTGGGCACCAACCTGAAGGCGCCGCTGTTCCTGTCCCAGGCGGCGGCGCCGCACCTGCGGGAAACCGGCGGCGCAATCATCAACCTGGTGGACATCCACGCGCGCCGCCCGCTGCGCGACCATCCGGTCTACGGGCCCGCCAAGGCGGGCCTGGCCATGCTGACCCGTTCGCTGGCCAAGGACCTCGGCCCGGAGATCCGGGTCAACGGCGTCTCGCCGGGCGCCATCCTGTGGCCGGAGGACGAGGACATGAATGAATCGGTGAAAGCCAACATCATCGGCCAGACGGCGCTGAAGCGCACCGGCTCGCCGACGGACATCGCCGGCTGCGTCCTCTACCTGGTGCGCGACGCCACCTACGTCACCGGCCAGATCATCGCCGTCGACGGCGGCCGCAGCCTCGGCTGGTAGGCGGGGCTGACAGACGCGTTCAGAAGACCCCGTCGATACTGCGCCAGGGCGGCGCCGGCTCGGCCTGATACTCGTATCGCGGGACGGCCGGTTTCTCGGCGGCGACTGCAGCGGGACAGCTGCCCGTCAGCAGCACGTCCAGTGCCGCCTGCAGCGACGGATCGTCCGGATCGCCGATCGGGAAGCGGATGTCGTCCGCTGCCGGGCAGTCGTCCGGCAGGCCGTCGAAGAAGCCACCCTCGTCGAGCGCGTTGACCGTCTCGAACGCCACGGGCCTCAGGATCACGTCGCACTCATCCAGCACCTCACCGGTCTGACCGACGGGTTTACCGAAAGTATCCGCGCCGACGATGCTCGCCTGTATGTGCGGCGCCATGCCGTTGATCACCAGCTCACTCGCGGAGGCCGTCGCCCCGGTGGCGATGAACACGATGCGAGAGAGGACCGGCGCGGCATCGACAAACTCGAAAAACTCCTCGTCGTTCCGCGCTGCATTGGCGGCATTGAACAGCGTGCGCGAAAACACCTCGCCCGGTGCCGCTCCCCAACCCAGGTAGTCGCCGAGCAATTCGGCGGTACGCACCAGCCCGCCGCCGTTGTAGCGCAGGTCCACGACGAGATCGGTAACGAAGGCATCCTCGAACTGCTGGAAGGCCTGGTCCAGAGGGCCGTCGGCGCCCTCGGCGGTGCTGATGAACTGGGACATCTCCAGGTAGCCCGCCCGGATGGCGTTCGTCTCGATGATGCGATGCTGCGGCACCGGATCGATCGTCACGACATCCTTGCTGACGCTGACCTCGAATTCGGAACCGTCCAGTTCACGAATCCGGAACAACCGGGTGACCCCCACTTCCGACGGGCCGAAGGCCGCGTTGATACCCTCGGCGGCCTGTATCTCCGCAATGGTGCGTCCATCGATCTCCAGTATCCGCTGGCCGCGCTCGAAACCGGCCAGGGCCGCCGGGCTGTCGGCAAAGACGCGGGTGAAACGCAGATCGTTCTCCGCTTCGAAGCGGCTCGAAAAACCGAAGCCTGCAAACTGGCCTTCCCCGAAGAACTGGGCGTCCTCGGTGGCGGAGCCGATAAAGCTGAAGCGGTCGACACCGTTGGGACTGAAAGACCTCAGCTCGGCGAGCAGCGCCTCAGGTGTGGCGAAATCCGCGATGTCGATGTCGGCCGGCAGCCGGTCCGCCCAGAGGTAGACATCGCGCATCCGCGCCAGCACGAACTCCTTCTGCGCAGCAGCACTGCAATCGGCCGTCCCGGTCGTTGGCGGCGCGGTGGTGGCGCCGCCTCCGCCGCCTCCGCCCCCGCCACAGGCGGCCGTCGCCAGCGCGGCAACGATCATGATCCCGACGGTCTTGAATCTCTTCATCCCTGTCGCCTCTCTCGTCCGTATGCGGTATCGGACCCTCGTCCTGCCCAATCTATCCTTGCCGGCGCCGATTTTCGAGGCCTCAGACCCGGGCCTCCACGTCCACGTCCTCCACCGTGAGCCGGCGGCCGCCGTCCTCGAAGGCCTCCCAGAGGTCGGCGAGGCGGCGCCCGTCCACCGGGTGGACGAGATCGGGGGCAAGTTCCGCGATCGGCCCGAGTACGAAATCATACTTGAGCACGTCTTCCCGGGGCAGCGCCAGCGGCGGTCCGTCGGTCACGAGGTCGTCGTAGAGCAGCAGGTCCAGGTCCAGCGTCCGCGGCCCGAAGCGCTCCCCGCCCCGCTGCCTGCCGGCCAGCTCGTGGATCTCCTCCAGCTCGGCGACGACGGCTTCCGGATCGGCCTCGGTGTCGAAGGCCGCCACCAGGTTGAGGAAATCCTGCCCGTCGAAGCCCACCGGCGGATTGCGGTAGACCGATGAGAGGTCCAGGCCGCCGAAGCGCCGCTCGAGTTCTCCGCAGGCGAGACGGAGGTTTTCCTCGGGCCGTACGTTGCTGCCCACGCCGACGAATACCCGGGCCATCTCAGTCGGGCCTCGTGCCGCGCTCGATACGTACGCCCACGTCCCGGGAGCCGCGGATGGCACCGGGCTTGTTCACCGTGACCCGCACCCACGGCACCTCGAATTCGCCCAGGACGATCTCGGCGATACGCTCGGCCATGGTCTCGACGAGCTGGAATTCCGACGCCTCGACGTAGGCGATGAGCCGCTTCGCCACTCTTTTGTAATTGAGGGTATCGTCGATGCTGTCCGTCGCGGCCGCCCGGGCGATGTCGGCGGCCATCTCCAGATCGATGCTCACGGTCTGGCGGATGCGCCGCTCCCAGTCCCAGATACCCACCACGGTGTCGATGCGCAGATCGCGCAGGAAGATAATGTCCATGAGTCCTCCGCTCAGGCGACCAGCGCCGGCAGTTCCTCCAGCGACCAGCGGGCCCGCGCCAGGATGCGGGGCTCGTCACCGGACTGTGCCAGCCGGAGAGCGCCGGCCAGCGCGATCATCGCGCCGTTGTCCGTGCAGAACACCGGTCGCGGAAAGTGCACGCGGCCGCCGCGGGCGGTGACGTCCGCCACCAGCGATTCGCGCAGCCG
>CAYQZN010000346.1:0-3014 GCA_964421805.1 uncultured Woeseiaceae bacterium | reverse complement strand
AACGCAATCATCTCCCGGATGGGGGCTTCGTCCTCGACTACCAGTATGCGGCGCGCTGTCGTCATATCGGCTCCATGGAGCGCGATTAGAGCAAGTCTACATTACAGTCCGGTTACGACGCCTGCCGGGCGACGGTCCGGCGCAGGTACACAGGCTCCGCGTCCCGGGGCGCCAACGTCTCGCCCGCGGCGAAACGGGGCGCGGCGAGGACCGCCACCTCATGGGCCCGGGGAAAACGCAGACCGGTATCCGCGCCGTCTGCGGGCGCCATCTCCGGATAACGGTCCCAGCCGCCGCCCGCCAGCCACCAGTCTCCCCCGGCAGGCTCCAGGTCGCCCGGGGCCGCCAGCCGATCGGCCACCAGCGCGCGCAGTCCCTCCGCACCCGCCGCCTCGTAGGCTCCGGCGTAGACCTCGCCCATGCGCGCGTCCTGGGCAACGTAGACCCGCCGCACGTCACCGGCCAGGGCGCGGGACGCGAGTGCGGCCAGCGAGGAGACCGGCACCAGCGGCAGCCCGGCTGCGAGGCCGAAACCCTGTGCGGCGGATACGGCGATGCGCACGCCGGTGAACGAACCGGGCCCGGCGCCGAAGGCGATGCCATCGAGCGCCTGCATGCGCAGACCCGCCTCGCCGAGGAGGCCGCGCACCATGGGCAGTATCAGCTCCACGTGCCGGCGGGGCTCCTCCTCGTAGCGGCCCGCCACCTCGCCGTCCACCCACAGGGCAGCGGAGCAGGCATCGGCCGAGGTCTCGAGGGCGAGTATCTTCACGAGGCCACCGCCGCGCCAGCCGCCTCGTGCCGGGCGTAGAACTCCGCCAGGGCCTCCCGCTCGGTCACGGCGGCCATGGGCGCGAGCGCCTGCAGGAATACGGGGCCGTAGCGGCGTGTGCCGATGCGCGGATCGCACAAGACAATAGCGCCGTAGTCGGCATGATCGCGGATCAGGCGCCCCACACCCTGCTTCATCGCCAGCACCGCCTCCGGCAGCTGATGTTCCATGAACGGATTGCCGCCCTGGCGGCGGATGAACTCCGTGCGCGCCATCAGCAGCGGGTCTCCCGGCGAGGTGAACGGCAGCTTGTCGATCACCACGCCCGTGAGCGCCGTGCCGCGCACGTCGACCCCTTCCCAGAACGTGCCCGTGCCGAGCAGCACCGCGTTGCCGGCCGCCCGGAACCGCTCCAGCAGGTCCGCCCGCGGCGCCTCGCCCTGCACCAGCAGCTCGCGGCCGCCGAGGCGCTCGCGTCGCTCCCGCCACCAGTCCGCCGCGATGCCGAGCGCGCGATAGCTCGTGAACAGGAAGAACAGGCCGCCGGCGGTCATCTCCAGCAGCGGCGCGGCCGCCTCCATGGCGGCCTCGGTGTAGCCCCGGGCCGACGGCTGCGGCAGGCCCGGCGGCAAATAAATGCGCGCCCGCTCGTCCAGCCGGTAGGGGCTCGGGAATTGCAGGGTGCGGGCCTCGCCCAGTCCCATGCGGCCGAGGAAGTGGCTGAAGTCTTCGCCCACCGCCAGCGTCGCCGAGGTGAATATCCACGGCGCCTCGCTCATGTCGATCAGCGCCCGCAGCCGCCCGGCGACGTCCAGCGGCGTCAGGTGGAAGCGCACCGAACGGCGGCTGACCTCGAACCAGTACAGGCCGGCCTCCTCGTCTTCGTCGGTGGCGGCCGTGAGGCGGGTGTGCAGGTCGTAGAGTTGCTCGGCCACGGCTTCCACTTCCGCCGATTCGCCCGCTACGTCCTGCAGCACCTCGTGCAGTTCGGAGAGGCGCCCACGCAGCGCGCCGAGCGGTTCCGCCAGCACCCCGCGCTGGCCCGCCAGCTCGTAGCGCCCGGCTTCCCGCGGCGCGGCGGCCACCACGCCCCGCACCGCATCCGCCACCGAACCGATCGCCTGGCGCAGCTCCGACCCGCCCAGCGCGAACGTGAAAGCGGCGGCATCGTCCAGCAGATTCTCCACCTGGCGGGTGCCGGCCATGATGCCGAAGAAGCGCGTGGCCAGGTCGGGGATCTGGTGCGCCTCGTCCAGGATGAGCGCTTCCGCCCCGGGCAGGAAATCCACGAAACCCTCTTCCTTCATGGCCAGGTCTGCGAGCAGCAGGTGATGATTCACCACCACCACGTCGGCCTTCTGCGCCGCCCGGCGGGCATGCACGACGAAGCAGTCGTCGAAGAACGGACACTTCTGCCCGAGACAGTTCTCGGCGGTGGACGTCACCAGCGGCCACACGCCCGACTCTTCTTCTATTTCCACAACCTCACGGCGGTCGCCGCTGCGGGTCTCGTGCTTCCAGCGCTCGAGAACGGCGAGTTCACGCCGGAAGCGCGCGGCCGCGGGAGCGCCCGCCGCCTGATCAAGCCGGTGCAGGCAGAGATAATTGGCACGGCCCTTCAGCAGCGCCGTGGACAGCGGCTGGCCGATGGCCCGGGTCACCGTGGGCAGATCCCGATGGAACAGCTGATCCTGCAGCGCCCGGGTGCCGGTTGAGATGATCGTGCGCCGGCCGCTCGCGAGCGTCGGGATCAGATAGGCGAAGGTCTTGCCGATGCCCGTGCCCGCCTCGACCACCAGCGGTTCCTGCGCCGCCAACGCGTCGGCCACGGCCTCCGCCATCATCGCCTGGGCGGCGCGCGGCCGGAAGCCGGGCACCGTCCCGGCCAGCGGACTCTCGTCCCCGAAGAGGTCGCGGAAACTCTGCATGGGCGCAGACTATACCCCCTGCCGCGCGCCGCCTGCACTGCCCGCTTCACGGGCTTCGGGGCCACAAAGTGGCCGTCCGCCCGGCCCCGGCCTGCGCAAGTCCCACCCGGTCCCGCGGCCACCGGCGGCGCGCCCGCCCCATGCCCGGCCTGCGTTCTTTTACAGTGGAATTATTCCCAAGTATTTCAGGTAGTTCGCAGACCCGAAAAACACGCGCAGTAGTCCTTGTTTCAGACTTCGCCGGCGCTTGACAACCCCACTGACATGGCTTATTGTGCAATGCAACAATGATGCAGCGCAGCAACCGAGGAGGT
>CAYQZN010000345.1:0-3021 GCA_964421805.1 uncultured Woeseiaceae bacterium | reverse complement strand
CGATCACGGCGACCACGTCGGCCAGCATGTGGCCCTGCACCATCTCGTTCATGGCCGCCAGGTGGGCGAAGCCCGGCGCCCGAACCTTCAGCCGGTAGGGCTTGTTCGCCCCGTCCGAGATCAGGTAGCAGCCGAACTCGCCCTTTGGCGCCTCGACGGCGGCATAGGCCTCGCCTTCCGGCACCACGTAACCCTCGGTGAAGAGCTTGAAGTGGTGGATCAGCGATTCCATGTCGTCCTTCATCTCGACCCGGCTCGGCGGCGCGATCTTGCGGTCGTCGAGCATCACCGGACCCGGGTTCTGCTCCAGCCAGTCCACGCACTGGCGGATGATCCGGTTCGACTGCCTGAGCTCCTCGATGCGCACCAGGTAGCGGTCGTAGCAGTCGCCGTTCGCACCCACGGGGATCTCGAAGTCGAGCCGGTCGTAGACCTCGTAGGGCTGCTTCTTCCTGATATCCCACTCGACGCCCGAACCGCGCAGCATCGGGCCGCTGAAGCCCAGCTGCAGCGCACGCTGCGGGGACACCACGGCGATATTCACGGTGCGCTGCTTCCAGATGCGGTTGTCGGTGAGCAGCGTCTCGTAGTCGTCCACGCAGGCCGGGAAGCGGTCGGTGAAGTCGCGGATGAAATCGAGCAGCGAACCTTCCCGCGCCCGGTTCATCTCGTCCACTTCCTTCTGGCTGTGCCACTTCGAGGGCTGGTATTTCGGCATCTCGTCGGGCAGGTCCCGATAGACACCGCCGGGGCGGTAGTAGGTGGCGTGCATCCGCGTGCCGGAGACCGCCTCGTAGCAGTCCATGAGGTCCTCGCGCTCGCGGAAGCAGTACAGGAACATGGTCATGGCGCCGATATCGAGCCCGTGGGCGCCGAGCCACATCAGGTGGTTCAGGATGCGGGTGATCTCGTCGAACATCACCCGGATGTACTGGGCGCGCAGCGGCGGCGTGATGCCGAGCAGCTTCTCGATGGCCATCACGTAGCCGTGCTCGTTGCACATCATGGACACGTAGTCGAGGCGGTCCATGTAGCCGATGCTCTGATTGTAGGGCTTCGACTCGGCCAGCTTCTCGGTGGCCCGATGCAGCAGCCCCACGTGGGGGTCGGCCTTCTGGATGACCTCGCCGTCCATCTCCAGCACCAGGCGCAGGACGCCGTGGGCCGCCGGGTGCTGCGGCCCGAAGTTCATGGTGAAGTTCTGGATCTCAGCCATCGCTCGAGGTGCCTCTCAACTGTTCTTCGTAGCGATGGTCGTCGCGGATCACCTTTGGCACCAGGGTGCGCGGCTCGATGCTGACCGGCTGGTAGGCCACCCGACGCTTGTCCGGGTCGTAGCGCACCTCGACGTTGCCGGACAGCGGAAAATCCTTGCGGAAGGGATGCCCGATAAAGCCGTAGTCGGTGAGGATGCGGCGCAGATCCGGGTGGCCGTCGAAGAGTATGCCGAACAGGTCGAAGGCCTCGCGCTCGAACCAGTCGGCCGACGCCCAGATGTCGTTGACCGACGGCATGCGCGGCGGATTGTCCGGGCCGCAGTAGACGCGGAGGCGCAGCCGCCGGTTCTTCGAGACGGACAGCAGGTGATAGACCACGGCGAAGCGCTTCGCATCGAAGCTGTCCGCATCGTCGATGATCACCGGCTCGCGCTCCACGCCGCGGGAGAACCCGCTGTCCGTGGCATCCCGGGTCTTCCACTCGTCGTGCCCGTAATCCAGATAGTCGACGCCGCACACGTCCATGAGCATGTCGAAGGCGAAGTCGTCCTCATCGCGCAGCGCCGTCGCCACCTCGATCAGGCGGTCCTTCTCCACCTCGAAGGTGATCTCGCCGCAGGTCGACGGCACGCGGGTGACCGCTGCGCCGAAGCGCTCGTCGATGGCCGCAGCCAGAGCTTCTCTGCGTTCACTCATGCGGATGCCTCAACGTGCGATGGTGCTGGTGCGGCGGATCTTCTTCTGCAGCTGGATGATGCCGTAGAGGAGCGCCTCCGCGGTGGGCGGGCAGCCCGGCACGTAGACGTCCACCGGGACGATGCGATCGCAGCCGCGCACGACCGAGTAGCTGTAATGGTAGTAGCCGCCGCCGTTGGCGCAGGAGCCCATGGAGATGACCCAGCGCGGCTCGGGCATCTGGTCGTAGACCTTGCGCAGCGCGGGCGCCATCTTGTTGACCAGCGTGCCGGCGACGATCATCACGTCGGACTGGCGCGGACTCGGACGGAATATCACGCCGAAACGGTCCAGATCATAACGGGCCGCACCCGCGTGCATCATCTCCACCGCACAGCAGGCCAGGCCGAACGTCATCGGCCACATGGAACCGGTGCGCGCCCAGTTCACGACGTTGTCCACCGCGGTGACCACGAACCCCTTCTTCTGGATGCTGCCTTCCGGCAGCGGCGCACGGGCCTCGTCCAGGCCGAATTCCTGCCTGTCCGCCTCGCTCAGTCCCATTCGAGAGCTCCTTTCTTCCACTCGTAGATGAAGCCGACCACCAGGATGGCCAGGAACAGCGCCATGGCCAGCAGGCCGAAGCCGCCGACCGTATCCAGCGATACCGCCCAGGGGAAAAGGAACGCGATCTCCAGATCGAAGATGATGAACAGTATGGCCACCAGGTAATAGCGCACGTCGAAGCGCATGCGCGAGTCCTCGAAGGCCTCGAAGCCGCACTCGTAGGGTGCGAGCTTCTCCGGATCCTTGCTGCCGTGGCCGAACACGAAGCCGAGGATCAGCAACAGCACGCCGATGCCCGTCGACAGCGCCAGGAAGATCAGAATGGGCAAATAGTTTTCCAGCACGATAGGTGCAGCCTGAATCTCGAGAGTTGGAAACCTCGGGGCCGACAGGCCCCAGTCGGCTCGCAATTGTATCAGCCCGGCGGCATGGTGTAACGCTCGCCCGACGCTACTGCGGCGTACACCGGACTTGTCCAGCAATCAAAAAAAAAGCGGCGGCCCCCTGCCGGGACCGCCGCTCGTGTCGTGTGTGGTGCCGACGGCCGGACTCGAACCGGCAC
>CAYQZN010000344.1:0-3024 GCA_964421805.1 uncultured Woeseiaceae bacterium | reverse complement strand
CGGTCTCGCGCAGGTCCCGCAACGCCTGGATGACGGGCAGCGCGGCCCCCACCGTGGTCTCGTAGAAATAGTGCGAGCTGCCCTCACGGGCGGCCTCCTGCAGCTCCCGGTAGTAGTCGTACCCGGCGCTGAATGCCTTCTTGTTGGGTGTGACCACGTGGATGCCCCGGCGCAGCCACTCCGCATAACGCGACGCCACCCTGTCGCTGGCGGTGCAGTCGATCAGCACGGAATGCGGCAGGTGATCGGCATGGATGTGGTCGGCCAGCCGGTCCAGGTCCGTGTCCTCGCCGTGGTCCGTCAGCGCCGATTGCCAGTCGGTCAGGTCGATGCGCCGTTCGTCCAGCAGCATCTTCGACGAGGTCGCGATCGCGCGGATGCGCAAATCCAGGTTGAACTGCTCGCGCAGCCGGCCGGCCTGCTCGGCGATCTGCGCCAGCAGGGTCGAGCCCACCATGCCCGGGCCGATGATACCGATGGAGATGGTCTTCGCCGAGAGGTAGAAACCGGAGTGCACGGCGCGCAGCGCCCGCGTCGAGTCCTCCTGGCGCACCACCGCCGAGATATTGCGCTCCGAGGAACCCTGGGCGATGGCGCTCACGTTGATGCCCGCCCGCCCCAGCGTGTTCAGGAACCGGCCGGCGACGCCCGGCGTGCCGGACATGCCGTCGCCCACCACCGCCAGGATGCTGCAGGACGGCGTCACTTCCACCCGCTGGATCTGGCCGCTCTCGAGTTCCTCTGCGAATGCGTCCGAGACTACCTCCCGAGCCGTATCCGCCAGCAGATCGGGCACCGCGAAGCAGATGGAGTGCTCCGAACTCGCCTGGGAGATGAGGATCACCGATACGTCCGCCTCCCGCAGGGCGCCGAAGATGCGGTCCGCGGTACCGGGCACGCCGATCATGCCGGCGCCCTCCACGTTCACCAGCGCCACGCCGTCGATGGCCGTGATGCCCTTGATCTTGTCCTCGCCGCCGGCGGCGGCCACCACGCGCGTGCCCGGATGATCCGGCGCGAAGGTATTGCGGATCAGGATGGGGATGCTGTTGGCGACCGCCGGTCCCATGGTCTGGGGATGGATGACCTTGGCGCCGAAATAGGCGAGCTCCATGGCCTCGTTGTAGGACAGTGTGTCGATGACCTTGGCCTCGGGCACCCGGTTCGGGTCCCCGCTCATGACGCCGTCGACGTCGGTCCAGATGCTGAGCTCGTCCGCGTCCAGCAGCACGGCGAAGATGGCCGCCGAGAAGTCGCTGCCGTTGCGGCCCAGCGTGGTCTGCAGGCCCTGCTCGTCCTCGGCGATGAAGCCGGTGATGACGAGCACGTCCGGTCTGCCGTCGTCGAGCGTCTCCGCGGTGCGCCGCCGCGAGACGTCCCAGATCACGCTAGGGCCGAGTTCGGTCTGGTGGACGGTCAGCGCCCGACGGGCATCCAGCCAGCCCACCGCGGCGCCGTCGAACTCCTGGTCCAGGAAGGCGGCCAGCAGCCTGGCGGACCACAGCTCGCCGAAGCCGGCCGCCACGTCCCGGCTGCGCTGGTCGGCGCTGCGCACCAGCGCGATGGCCCGCAGCAGGTCGCCGAGGTCGCTCGCATCCTTCTCCCAGGCTTCCAGCACCGGGGCCCGGTTCTCCGGCGAGAGCAGCGCCTCGGCGGCCTCCCCGTAACGCTCGCGCAGCGGCCCCAGCACCTGGTCGTGATCGGTGGTGCCCCGCTGGGCTCCCTCCACCAGGCCCAGCAGCGTGTCGGTCATGCCCCGCATGGCCGAGACCACGACGCCCAGCGGACGGGTAGGCTGTTGCTTCAGGATTTCGGCGACCCGGCGGAAGCACTCGGCATCCGCCAGACTGCTACCGCCGAACTTGTGGATCTTCCAAGGCGCGCGTTCCAAGAGATTCAGTCCGTCCTAAAGTAGGAGGGGCTTTAGCCCCGACCAAACAATCGGGCCTGAAGGCCCTCCCACAGTCAAAAAGTGCGTAATGATAGCGGCATTCAGGGGCTCTCGTCGCGCCCTGAAGATATCAGACGCAACCGTCGCGCGGCGGGCGCCGCGTCAGTCCGACTTGCCCCGGGTGACCGGATGCACGTCCACGCCGGGCTCCACGGTCTCGTGGAACACGTCCGGCGCTTCCGGCTTGCGCTCGGCGGTGCGCAGGACGGCGAGCCGGGGCTGTCGATTGAAGCCGCCCTGGGGCTCGGCGCGGGCGATGTTGTGCGTGCCACAGGCCGAGCAATCGATGACGCAGAGGTCGTGGGCCTCCTGCGCTGCCGTCATCGCAGCGAGTTCACCGGCGGTGAACCGGTGGCCGCATTCGAGGCAGGCGGGCTGGTCGGATTTTGTCTCTTCGTGGCTGATGGCTGTCGGATCTTAGTCGCGCGGGTTTCAGAGCCACCGTAACACAGGGCTCATGCGCCGCGCTCCTTTGCCAGCAGCGCCCGTCGGCCCTAGGCCGGGCCGAAAACGGCGTCGATCAGGGCCGTGTCCATGTACTCCGTGACCGCCGCGATCCGGCCGTCGCGGATCCGGAACACCTGGCAGTAGGTATTGTTGTAGGGGATGCCGACGCGGGTCTCCGCCGTGCCACGCGTCTGGGCGACCACCGTGTCCGCTTCGGCGACGACGTGCTCGACCTGCGAGGAAATCCCCGCCTTCAGTTGTCCGAACAGAGGGTCCAGGAGATTGTCGACGAGGTCCTGCTTGCCGGTATACGTGCCGGAGAACCTCGTGGAACCGATGTTCGTCCACGTCACGTCGTCCGCCAGCAGCGCGAAGCAGGCGTCCATATCGCCCCGCGCTCCGGCTTCGTAGAAGTCCAGCACCACTTGTTTGTTCTCGGCAATCCCCACGCGCTCACTCCTCCCGTGGTCACAACCGTGGCTAATGCAGTCGTCCGCCGCGCAGAAAGGCCTGGCGGTAGAAATCTGCCGACAGGGATTCGACCGTCACCGTACGCCCGGACGACGGTGCGTGCGCGAAGCGCCCGTCGCCGACGTAGAGCCCCACGTGCTGCATCTTGCCGTCGA
>CAYQZN010000343.1:0-3026 GCA_964421805.1 uncultured Woeseiaceae bacterium | reverse complement strand
TCTACGTCGTGGACTTCATGCAGGTCGAGCCGGCGGACAAGGCCGCCTACGAGCGGCTCGAGCGCGAGACCTGGAAGGCCGTGCACGCCGAGCGCATCGAGCGCGGGCTGATGCGCGGCTGGGGGCTGTACGAGGTGCGCTATCCGCTCGGCACGGCCAAGCCGTACGACTACGCGACGGTCAACGTCTACGACTCGTTCGAGGACGCCGAGCGCGACCCCGCCCTGCTCTTCCCCGACGTGCATCCGCAACGCTCCGCCGAGGACGTTATCGCCGAGACCCGCGCGGCCCGCGAACTCGTGCGGGGCGAGATCTGGTACCGGCTGGACAGCCTCGGCGACGCCGACCTGGCGCCCAGATAACGCATCGGGAAGACGCAAGCCCCGGCCGTCCCCCGATTCAGGGCGCCTCGAGGACTTCGATCAGCGGCGCCAGGTGGCGCTCGTAGCGCTTCCAGCGTCCGGCAGAACCGGTATAGATCGGCTGCCGGACCTGGTGACCCGACAGGACGTGCACCGGACGCGCATTCTCGTGGAAAGCCAGGCAACGTGCATCCCAGTCGAGCCCCAGATAGCTGATCAGCCGCCGGCTCTCGCCTTCCTGGTCGGCGAGCAACGCCTCGTAATCGACGGTATGCAGCTCGTCGCCGAACAGCCGGTGCCAGTGCTGCAGTAGTCGCTCGTAGTCCCGGTAATAGAGCCCGAGTTCCCGCAGGTCGAACGAATACTCGTTGCCGGTCGCGAAGAAATGCACGAAGTTCGAGACGCAGGTATCGAGGGCGTTTCTCCGGCAGTGCACGATGCGCGCACGCGGGAACAGCAAGCGGATCAGTCCTATGCGCACGAAGTTGCCGGGCAGCTTGTCCGTCACCCGCACGGCATCGGCGGAGTGGCGGTCCAGTTCGGCGAGATAGCGCGAGGCATGCTCACGAGCCAGCGCGGCATCCATCGTCAGTACGCACTCCGGATACGGATCGCCGCCGTCGCCGCCGTCGCCGCCGTCGCCGCCCCGCGCCAGAGCCCTCTCGATCTCTACCAGCCCCTTCAGTTCGCCGGCGCCGTGCACCTTCGGGTGACTGGAGACGATCTGCTCCACCAGCGTGGTCCCCGAGCGCGGCATGCCGACGATGAACACGGGCCGCTCCGAGCCGGAGCCCGGCACGGGAGGGTGACGGAAAAGCGTCTGGGAATAGGTGGCGATCAGGCGGTCGACGTACTGACTGTATTCCCGCGCGTCATAGGTCACCGCCTTGCGCCGCAGCCGGTTGCCCGCCGCGAAATGCCCGAACGCCCGATCGGGATCACCCGCTGCCTGGTGCACGTTGCCGAGCGCGAAATGGCAATGCACCGCTTCGGCCTCCGTGGTCCCCGGCTCGTCCAGAAGGGCGCGGACAGGCCCGGCGATATCGGCCTCCGGGTCCAGCCGGCTGAGATTGCGATAGGCCTCGGCATAGTCGGGTCTCAATTCGATCGCCCGACGGAAACAGGCGACGGCATCGGCATTTCGCCCCAGCTGATCGTACGCATTGCCGAGATTGTGATGTGCCTCGGCATAGCCCGGGTCCAGCTGTATCGCCTGCTCGCCGGCCCGGGCCGCCTCCTGCGGACGGCCCAGCTCGTCCAGCGCGATCCCGCGGTTGTAGTGCGCCACGGCCAGATCCGGGCGCAGCGATGCCGCATGCTCGTACGCCGCCAGCGCGTCTGCGTTGCGACGCAGTGCACGCAGTGCGTTGCCGAGATTCAGATGGGCCTCGGCATAGCCGGGCTGCAGCTCGATCGCGCGCCGATGACTGGCTGCCGCCTCCTCCGGGCGGCCCGCCTGGTGGAGCGCATTGCCGAGATTGCTGTGCGCCTCGGCGTAGTCCGGCATCAGTGCGATGGCGCGCCGCAGCTGGACGATGCCCTCTTCCGTCGCACCGCCGTCCTTCAGCGCGACGCCGAGATTGTTCCGCGCCATCGGGAAATCCGGCGCGAGCTCGACGGCCCGCCGGTAGTGCGCGAGCGCCTCGTCCGCCCGGCCCAGATCGCGACAGGCGTTGCCGAGGTTGTTCTCCGCGCCGGCATGTCCCGGATCCAGCCGGATCGCCTGCCGGTACTCCTCGCTCGCCGCCTCCAGGCGGCCCAGTGCACGATAGGCCTCGCCGCAGGTATTGTGGAACTCGGGCTGAGCCGGACTGGCCGCTATGGCACGCTCGAGCAGCGCCAGAGCGGCGCCCGGATCACCCGTCTGCAGATTGACGACCCCGAGCAGGTACAGGGCGTCCGGATGCTCCGGCTGCGCCTGCAGAGCGGATCGGTACAGCCGGCCCGCTTCACCGAAGCGCCCGGCACGGTGATGCTCGAGCCCCTGCTGGAGCAACTCCATGGCACTGGATGTGGACATCAGGGAAAAAGATACCGGGATTCCCAGCCGCCGTCATCGCGGCGGTACTCCAGCCGATCGTGCAGGCGGAAGGCGTACTGGCGCCAGAACTCCACCCGCTCCGGGCGCAGCCGGAAACCCGACCAGTGCGGCGGCCGCGGCACCTCGCCGATGTTGAATCTGGCGGTGTAGCGGGCCACCTCCCCCTCCAGTTCGAAGCGGCCCGAGAGCGGGCGCGACTGCCGGGACGCCCAGGCACCCAGCTGACTGGTGCGCGGGCGGGTGGCGAAGTAGGCGTCCGCCTCTTCCCCGCTTACCGGTTCCACCGGCCCCTCGATGCGCACCTGCTTCTCGAGGCTCTTCCAGTGAAAACACATCGAGACCACCGGGTTGTCGGCGATCTCGCCACCCTTGCGGCTCTCCAGGTTGGTGAAGAAAACGAAGCCCCGCTCGTCGTAGCCCTTCAGCAGCATGATGCGCACCGATGGCACGCCGTTGCGGTCGGCCGTGGCCAGGGCGAACGCTTCGGGGAATGCCGGCTCGGACTCCTCGGCCTGCGCGAACCAGTCCCGGAAGTGCTGGTACGGATCCCCGTAACGCTTCACGAGCGGCCCTTCACGATCGGCCCTTCACGAGCTGGTTTTCACGAGCGGGCCTTCACGAAC
>CAYQZN010000342.1:0-3028 GCA_964421805.1 uncultured Woeseiaceae bacterium | reverse complement strand
GCCAGGTAATCCCGGTAGCGGCCCTTGTCCACGAAGCGTTCGGTGAAGCCGGAGCGGCGAAACAGGCCCAGGTTCGCCGGCACGATGCCGCCGGCGATGTAGACGCCGCCGAGCGCACCGAACACCAGCGCCACGTCCGATGCGACGGTGCCGAGGAAGTCGAAGAAGAGGTTGAAGGTGCGGATGGCGGCTTCGTCGCCGGCGCGAGCGGCCTCACTGACTTCGCGGGCCGCCGGACGCTCGCCGCCGTGCAGCCCCTGGTGCAGCCGTCCGATGCCCGAGCCGGAGAGTATGCGCTCCGCCGAGCAGTGGCCGAGCTCGTCCCGCACCCGTTTGATCACGCGCATCTCGTCGTCGTTGACGGCGGGCAGGGTCATGTGTCCGCCCTCGCCGCTCACCGGGATGTAGCCGGCGTCGCTCATGACCAGACCGGCCACGCCGAGGCCGGTGCCCGGGCCGAGGACGGCCACGCTGCGCCCCGGCAGGCCGGCGCCGCCGCCGATGTCGATGCAGTCCTCCGCGGGCAGGGAAGGCAGCGCGCAGGCGATGGCCTCGAAGTCGTTGATCACGTAGAGCTCGGAGAAGCCGAAGTCCGCGGCGAGGCGGTCCTGTCGGAACGACCAGTCGATATTCAGCAGGTCGACCTCATTGCCCGTGACGGGCGCCGCCACAGCAAGCCCGGCCGCCTCGGGCGGGTTGCCGCCGAGGCCGTCCAGATAATGGCGCAGCATGTCCTCGAGGCTCTCGAAGGCTGCGTTTTCCATCACCAGCGGATGCTCGATCTGGTGATGGGGCTGGCCGCGGCGCCAGCAGCCTACGCGGCTGTTGGTGCCGCCGATATCCGCGATCAGCCAGCGGTCGGGGCCTGCCGCGATCATTGCCGCTTTTTCCTGAGGTCGGCGACGAAACGGGTGCGCCAGGCAGTGATGTCGTTGCGCCGCAAGGTCTCCAGCATGGCCGCGTGGCGCTCGCGGCGCTCGTCCGCCGGCATGTGCAGAGAGCGGTTGATGCCGTCGGCCACGTCCTCCGTGTCGTAGGGGTTCACCAGCACTGCCTCCGTGAGTTCGTGGGCGGCGCCGGCGAGTTTCGACAGCACCAGCACGCCCGGGTCTTCGGCATCCTGGGAGGCGAGATACTCCTTCGCCACCAGATTCATGCCGTCGCGGATGGGCGTCACCAGCCCCACCCGGGCGCTGCGCAGCATGCCCATCAGCGTCGGCCGGTCGAAGCCCTTGTTCAGATAGCGGATGGGCACCCAGTCCATGTCCGCGAAGCGGCCGTTGATCTGCCCGGCGGTACGTTCGAGCTGCGCGCGGATCTCCTCGTAGGCGCGGATACCCACACGGGTGGGCGGCGCGATCTGCATGAATACGAGGTTGCCCTGGTTGGACGGATAGCGCTCCAGCAGGCGCTCGTAGGCCTGGAATCGTCGCCTGAGGCCCTTGGAATAGTCGAGGCGGTCGACACCGATCAGGAGTTCCCGGTTGCCGAGGCTGGAGCGCATGCGCTGCACGTTCTCCGTGTCCTTGTTGGCCTCCGCCAGGGTGGCGATGCCGTCCACGTCGATGCCGATGGGATACACGTCGGCGATCAGCGAGCCGCCCGGCACGTCGATGCGATTACCCTCCGCGAGTTCGCCGCCGATGACCGGGTGGGTCATCGCCTCCCGGAAGGAGGCGAGATCGCGCTCGGTCTGGAAACCCACTACGTCGTAGGCGGACAGCGAGCGCAGCAGGTATTCGTGGTCGGGCAGCGCCTGCAGGACGTCGTAGCCGGGGAACGGCACGTGCAGGAAGAAGCCGATCGGCTGATCCACTCCCGCGTTCCTGAGTTCGGCGGCGAGCGGGATCAGGTGATAGTCGTGCACCCAGATGATGTCGTCGGGTTCCAGCAAAGGCTTCAGCTTGCGCGCGAACAGCGCGTTCACGCGCAGATAGGCCTCGAATTCGCGGCGGTCGTAGAGCATGTAGCTCAGCAGGTAGTGGAACAGCGGCCACAGCACCCGATTGCTGAAGCCGTTGTAGTACAGCTCGTACTCGCGCTCGTTCAGGTCGATGGTGGAGAAGGTGATGTTGCCGCGGGTGACGTGCTGGGGGTCGTGGCTGTCGCTGGCGGTCAGTTTGCCGTCCCAGCCGAACCACACGCCCCCTTCGTCCTCGAGGGCTGCCAATACGCCGACGGCGAGACCGCCCGCTGCGGGTCGGTTGGGGTTGGGCATCGCCACCCGGTTGGAGACGGTGATCAGGCGTCCGTTACCGCTCATTTTCTGCTCCCTAGATTGCCTCGGCCCAGCTCTTGCTGAGGCGCATGGCACCGTCGATGATACCGGCCATGCTGTAGGTCTGCGGGAAGTTGCCCCACAACGAATTGTCCCGCGGGTCTATGTCCTCGGACAGCATGCCGAGCGGGTTCCTGCAGCTCAGCATGTGCTCGTAGAGCTCCCGCGCTTCTTCCTCCCGGCCGATGGACGCCAGCGCGTCGATGTACCAGAAAGTGCAGATGTTGAATGCATTCTCGGGTTCGCCGAAATCGTCGGCGGCCGCATAGCGGAATACGTGATGGCCACGACGCAGCTGCTTCTCGATGGCGTTCACCGTGCCGGCGAAACGGGGATCGTCGGCCTTCAGGAAACCCAGGTAGTGCATCATCAGCAGGCTCGCGTCCATCTCCGGACGCCCGAAGCTCTCCGTGAAGGCCTGCTGCTTGTCGTCCCAGGCCTGCTCGCAGATGACCTTGTGGATGTGTTGCGCCTGGCGGCCCCAGTAGGCTGCGCGGTCGGCGAGGCCGAGGCGTGTGGCGATGCGCGCCAGGCGGTCGCAGGCCGCCCAGCACATCAGCGACGAGAAGGTGTGCACCCGTTTACGGCCGCGGTACTCCCAGAGGCCGGCGTCCGGCTGGTCGTACAGCCGCACCGCGACGGCGCCGAGCTGCTCCAGCAGCTGGAACTCGGCCATGCCGCCCGGATGGGTGAGACGCTGGTCGAAGAACATCTGGGTGGAGGAGAGGACGACCGCGCCGTAGACGTCGT
>CAYQZN010000341.1:0-3032 GCA_964421805.1 uncultured Woeseiaceae bacterium | reverse complement strand
TGAGGGTGCGCATCTTCAGGCGCTGGTTCTTCTCGCCGCTGATCAGCACGCTGTTCGTGCGGTCGTCGGCCACCAGCCCGATCTGGCCCGCGCCCTCCGTGCGCTGCGCCTGCGCCAGCGAGGTCAGCACCCGGACCACGTCGCCGGCGGTGGCGTGCTCCAGGGGCACCACCTCGATGTCCTCGTCGCCGGCCTGATCGATGCGGCCGATGATGCGCAGCAGCCGCCGGACGTTGGCCGCGCGGTCGGAGATGATCAGCATATTGGACGGGGGGTGCGCCGCGAGGTGGCCGTACTGGGGGATCAGCGGCCGCAGTATCGGCACCAGCTGGGCGGAGGCGATGTTCTGCACCTCTATGACCTGGGTGACGATGTCGTCGTTGGCGGCATCACCGGAATAGGTCTCGGCGCCCGGTATCTGGCGCGCATTCGCGTCCGGCAGGATCTTCACGACATTGCCGCTCTGCACCGCCACGAAGCCGTAGACGTCCAGGATGGAGAGGAAGGTCTCGTAGAAGGCATCCGCCGACATCGGCGTGGACGACAGCATGGTGACCTGCGCCTTTACCCGCGGATCGACGATGAAGTTGCGGCCCGTGACGTCGCTCACCGCCTCTATGATCTGGCGTATGTCGGCGTCCTTGTAATTGGGTGTGATGGTCGCGTTCTGCGCAACGGCCAGCCCGCACACTGCCAGTGCGGCCGCCGCGAGGGATGCGCGCAACAGCGCCGTCAGGGGATTGCGGGTGTGACTGTTCTCGTTATGCATGTTCACTGCCGTCTTCATCTGCTTCCGTCATCGCCCAGTTCCAGCTGGCTGGTGCTGAGCGTGAGCTGTTCGGATTGACCGTTGCGTTCCACGGTCACGGTGATCTGGGTGGCGTCGCCCAGGGTCCGGAATACTTCCATCCCGGTGCGGGGGTCGTTCATGGGCGTGCCGTTGATGGCGGTCACCAGGTCGCCCGGCCGCAGGCCGAGGGCGGCGAAGCTCTTGCGGTCCCGGCCGGGATACACCCGATAACCGCGCTGCTGACCGTCGGCGAAATAGGGTTGCGGACGGATGACGTCCATGAGCTGGACCGCGTTGTCCGTGATCATCTGCTGCACGCTGGTCTGGCGCGACGCCGTCGCCACGCGTGCGGAACTCGTCTGCCGGCTGCGGTTGACCGTCTGGCCCTCGGCTTCGCGGGGCAGTCTCAGCGCCTCCAGCGTGCCCGCGCGGTTCAGGATCACCCGGTCGGCGTAGACGGCATGCAGTGAGGCACCGCCGGGGATGCTGTCGCGGATGGAATACACTTTCTCATCGCCGCGGCTGTCGGCGATGATCGCCAGCGAGTAGGCCGGATCGTCGGCGGCGACCGTGCCTTTCAGGGTCAGGCTCAGGCGGGTCTCGGGCGCATCGTCGATCTCGGACTGGACGGGCGCCGGCGCATCGGCGGAGGCTTCGCCGAACAGGTGCGCGTTGACGATGCCGGCGACGTCGATGCTGCTGCCCCGGGTGCTGGATGCCGAAGGGGCCGCGGTCGTGGCCGGCGGCGGCGCGACGACGTCCTGCTCGCCGGCGGGGACGAGCATCCAGATCATGGAGGCGAGCTGCCAGCCGATGGCGAGTACCAGCGCGAGCGCCACCCATCGGGGCAGGTGGCGGCCGGCAGCCGACACCGCATCCGAAGGGCTCATGCTCTTGAGCTCCGCCAGTTTCATTTCCGCATTCATGGGTTTGCGCGCCACCCCTGCGCCTTGTCTGGCCCCCCGCCCGGAGAGCGTTCCGCTCCGTCTAACGCACCGGAGGCATGATAAGGGTCAGCATATCACCGAACAAGGTGGTAACTACCTAAAAAATCGGCGCAAACGGAGCACTGGCGCGGCTTCCGGCGCTCCCGCCCCCCGTCCGGGGAACGCGCGGCGCCGCGGGTTGTCAACGGCATCGGCGGCCGCATATATAATCCGGGGTCGGGCACCGCCGACCCGTGGACGTCATCGTCGAACAGCAGGAAGCTCCCCACCCGATCATGAGCGAAGAGACACCGAACCAGGATCAGCAGGACAATACCGGACTGGCCGTCGAGGAATCCCGGCCCAAACTCAAGCGCCCGCCGCTGTACCGGGTGGTCCTGATCAACGACGACTTTACGCCCATGGAGTTCGTCGTGGAGGTGCTGGAGCGGGTGTTCGGCATGGACCGGCAGAAGGCGACCCGCATCATGCTCGAGGTGCACACCCGGGGTAAGGGCGTCTGCGGCGTGTATACCTACGAGATCGCCGAGACCAAAGTGGCCCAGGTGAACGGCTACGCGCAACAGCATCAGCACCCGCTGCTGTGTACCATGGAGGAGGCCTGAGCCTTCGAACTACTTCGACGACGGACGGTCGTAACCAACTATGCTGAACAGTGAACTCGAATTCTGCCTGAACGAGGCTTTCCAGTCGGCGCGCGAGAACCGCCACGAATTCATGACGGTGGAACACCTGCTGCTCGCGCTGCTGGACGTGCCCCAGGTGCACGACGTGCTCAGGGCCTGCGACGCCGACGTGGCGAAGCTGCGCGAACAGCTCACCGAATTCATCGACGAGTCCACCCCCCGGGTGTCGCTGGAAGAGGAGAACGACGTCCAGCCGACGCTGGGGTTCCAGCGGGTGCTGCAGCGGGCGGTCTTCCACGTCCAGTCCAGCGGCCGCAAGGAGGTCACCGGTCTGAACGTGCTGGTGGCGATATTCAGTGAGAAACAGTCCCAGGCGGTCTATTTCCTGAACCTGCAGGACGTTACGCGCCTGGACGTGGTGAACTACATCTCCCACGGCATCACCAAGATCGGGGACGAAGGCGGGGAGGGCGCCGAGGCCGCCCAGGAGGAGCCCGGCGTCGAGCCCGAGGGCGGCTCGTCCGCGCTGGAGAAATACGCCACCAATCTGAACCGGCTGGCCGAGGAGGGGCGCATCGACCCGCTGATCGGCCGCAGCATCGAGATCGAGCGCACCGTCGAGATTCTCTGCCGGCGGCGGAAGAACAATCCCCTCTACGTGGGCGAGGC
>CAYQZN010000340.1:0-3050 GCA_964421805.1 uncultured Woeseiaceae bacterium | reverse complement strand
TTCGGCAGCGCATCCGTCGCGTTGTGGATCACGATGGGCACCATCGGCACGCCCGCCTGCATGGCCAGGTGGAATGCACCCTTCTTGAACGGCCCGAGCCGGTCGCTGAGACTGCGCGTGCCTTCCGGCGCCAGCACGATGGACAGCCCGCTCTTCAGCGTCTCGACCGCCGGGCGCATCGCCTCGATCGCCCGCTCCGTGTTGGCCCGGTCGATGAACACCGTCTCGGTGGCCCACATGAGCGGGCCGAGGATCGGGTTGCTCCTGAGCTCCTTCTTGGCGATACCGGTGAAGTCCTGCCGCAGCAGCTTGGCGAGGATCACCATGTCCGCCCCGCTCTGATGATTGAAGACGAACACCGCGGGTCTGTGCGACCACAGATGCTGCTCTCCAGTTGCCTGCAGGTCGAGACCCGCCAGCGCGCTGGCGAAGTCGCCGAACGTAGCGATGGCCAGGTTGGCGGCGTCGCGTCGCGAACGGTTGAGGGCCAGGACCGGGACACTCGCCAGGGCGGACGACACGAGCGCACCCCAGGCCAGCCCGGTGCCGAGCAACTCCCGCACGCCGGGCAGGCCGCGGCTGTGAAAGCGCCGGATGGGCCAGCCTTTCTCCGCGGCCACCTCCGCGAGGTCGCCGTCCGGGTTGAGCGGACGCGGATAGCCGACGTGCTCGAGCAGCGGCACGTCCTCGGCGCCGTCGGTATAGAAGAAGCTGTTGGCGAGCTTCAGGCGGCGCGCCTTCAGGAATTTGCGGGCCGCCGTGAGCTTGCCCTCGCCGTATGTGATGGGCTCGACCAGCCGGCCGGTGAACCTGCCCTCCTCCACCTCGAAGCGGGTGCACAGCACGTGCTCGATCTCCAGTTCCGCGGCCACCGGATTGACCTGGTACGGCGTCGCCGAGGACAGCACCACCACGGTGTGGCCCTTGCGCTGGTGGGCGCGCACCAGGGCGCGGGACTCCGGATAGATGGCGCCGCTCACGTACTTGCGGAACGTCTCGCGGCCGAGACGCACGAAAGAGGCCTCCTCGACGCCCTCCAGCGTCCGCGTGGCCGCCTTCAGCATGGCGGGGAATTCCCGGCTGCGGAAGCCCTGGCCGATGAACGAGACGAACTGCACGAGCGCCTGGCGGGGCTTCAGCTCGCCGGAGGTCAGCCGCTCGCGCATCATCGACGTCACCGAGAACCCGGACAACAGGGTGCCGTCCAGATCGAAGAAGGCGACGACCTCCGGGCCCTCCGGCATCTCGTCGATCTCCCGGGTGACGTCGGCGTACAGCTTCATGCTCGGGTTCCCGCTCGGCTGGTTGAACCGCCTATCATGCAGGCAACGACGGCAAAAATCAGCCCGGGATTAGGCCGCAATCACCCGCAAACCCGCCGTATGCGGCGCCGTTCAGCGCGAAGGCAGCGCGCGCCGCCGCCGCGGCAGGCCGAACTGCTCGATCCAGCGGCCGAAGACGCGACGGCTGCGTGCCTCAAGGGCTGCTATGAGCGCCGGGGTCTCGCCGCGTATCGTCTCCGGGTCCACCTGCCCCTGCAGACGCTCCAGCAGGCGACGGTTGACCGGTACCGTGAGCCAGCGCTCGATCAGCGCCCGATCCACTTCCAGGTGGAACTGCAGCCCCAGCGCCAGCTCGCCGTAACGGAAAGCCTGATTGGCGCACAGCGCGGACTCCGCGAGGTGGCTGGCGCCCGGCGGCAGCTCGAAGCGGTCGCCGTGCCAGTGGAACAGGGGCGCCGGCGCATCCAGCGCGGAGAGCACCGGGTCCGTCTCGCCGTCGGCGGTCAGCCGCACGTCGTGCCAGCCGATCTCGTGCGCCCCGTTCGGCGCCACCGTGCCGCCCAGCGCCTTCGCCAGCAGCTGCGCGCCCAGACAGATGCCGAGCACGTGTCGCTCCCGCTCCAGCGCCTCCCGGATCAGCTCGACCTCGGTGGCCAGGTTCGGATACTGCTCGACCTCGTCCACGTTCATCGGTCCGCCGAGGACGATCAGCGCATCGTAGCCGGCGAGTCGCGGGCGCTGCGCCGGGTCGCGGCTGAAATTCACGTAGCGGATGCGGAAGCCGCGCTCCTTCAGCAGCGGGTCGAGCGTACCCAGGGGCTCGAAGGGCACGTGCTGGAAAACGAGGACCTTGGGACGGGGCACCGGCGGGCTCCTGATCCGATCAGCGGCACGCGGCGAATAACGTGCGGGCGCCGGCAGAGCTCACGTGCACTATGCTTGTCGTCGTCACCATGCGTTCACCATCGTCTCAGGCCGCGGCCACCCTGCAAGGAGACCGGCATGCAAAAGCTCGCGATTGTAACCCTGCTTGTCATCGGCGTCCTGGCCGTCATCCTGATCGGCCTGCTGGCGTGGGCGATCCGCAGCGCCGACGTGGCCTCCTCCGCCGACCACGTCACCGCCTACGAGGAGGCCCTGGCCCGCACCGAGGGGATGGGCCCCGCGCCGGGCAGCGAGGCCGAGGCCGCCGCCGTCCGGAGGCTGCGGCAGTTCTTCGGCGAGCTCACGCCCGAAGGCGTGCAGCGCATGGCCCGCGATGTCTACGCCCCGGACGCCTTCTTCAACGACACGCTGAAGACCCTGCGCGGCGCCGAGGCCATCGAGGAATACTTTCTGCACACCGCGCAGAATGCCGACTCCGTGCAGGTGGAGTTCCATCACGTCGGCCGTTCCGGTGACGATTTCTACTTCCGCTGGCGCATGACCATGCGCATCGGCGCGCTGGCCGACGGCGAGCCGCTGGTCTCATGGGGCGTCACCCATTTTCGCTTCGACGACGGCGGCCGGGTGGTCCTGCACCAGGATTTCTGGGACTCCGCGGGCGGTCTGTACGAGCATATTCCCGTGCTCGGCGGCCTGCTGCGGGCAATCCGCGCACGCTTCTGAGGCGGGCCGCAAGGCGGCCGCAGGGCTGCTTGCATGACGGGCGCACTGGGTCTAGAGTCGAAGCGTGCATTCCTTGCCGCGGCCAGGATGAAACTTCGGGCGGCCGCGCGAGTCGACATCATGGATACGATACCCGAACCCTGGGGAGTCGCCCGGGGA
>CAYQZN010000339.1:0-3055 GCA_964421805.1 uncultured Woeseiaceae bacterium | reverse complement strand
GGTCGAAGCGCGTGACCGGCGCCGGGCCGTGCTCGGTGCGCAGGAGGTCCTGCGGCTTGCTCCGGCTGCTGCCCACGATCGGCAGCCGGTCGATCAGGCTCTGGCCGGTCTCCAGGATTTTCGTGGTGTTGTTGAACCAGGAGAGCAGCAGCAGCTCGCCCAGTCCCGGCTCCTGTCCGGGATGCCAGCGCGCCCCGGCCGGCGCAGCCGGCGAGTGAGGCGCGAGGTCGTGCAGCGCGATAGTGAAGTCTTCTTCGGTGACGTCGTCGATGGCCGCATGGTGCACCTTGGTCATCACCGCGAAGGCGCCAGCGGGGAGGCCCTCCACGCTTTCCAGGCCTTCGATGACGTACATCTCCCAGGGCGGCCGCGTGAGGTCCAGGGGGCGCGCGTGCAGCCGGGAGAGCTGGATGCAGAGATGGCGCCAGTCGCCGGGTTCCGGCAGCGCGATGTGGCGCAGGTGGAAATCGAGTTCGAAGTGGGGATCTTCGATCCACCAGGGGTAATCCAGGTCGAGGGGCACGCGCACCAGACGCTGGCGGAACAGGCGCGAGGTATCGAGGCGCTGCTCCATGTGGCGGCGGATGGCGCTGAAGCTGACCTCGCCACCGGCTGCCGTGGCGGGATCGTAGATGTAGATGGTCGAGACGTGCTGGTGCCGGCCCGGACGGTCGGAGTAGAGGAAGAAGGCGTCGGATCCGCTGAGTTGTCTCATGCTTGGTTCTCGCCGGCCATTGTACCCCCGATGGCGTGGTCGTAGCGGCGCTGCAGGCGGGCGAGCGCCGCAGTCAGTGCTGTAGTCTCCGCCGCGAAGCGCTCGCGGGCGGCCCGATCCGCCATATCGGCGCTGCCTACCAGGCCGCGGTGACGGGCCAGTCGCACGGCGTTCGCGAACAGCGGCTTCGAGATCGCGGTCTCGCTGCCGATCCGCCCGCGCAGCAGCATCTCCCGGCCGATGGCGAGGCAGTCGTCCACCAGCCGCTCGTCGTCACCGGGCGCGCCTGCCCGGAGCAGCACCTCGGCGAGGACCCGATAGGCTTCGACGAAGGAACGCAGGATGGCATGGCCGAACAGCGGCGAACGGCCGGCGAACGCGTCGGGGGCGACCTGCCAGCCCGGATAGCGGGCGTCCAGATACGCGATGGCCTCGTCCTCGAATGCCCCTTTACGGCGGAAGAAGAACTCGAACTTGAGGAGATCCCGCAGTGCCAGTAAGGCCTCGCGCAGGGCGGCGGGGCGATTGGCCGCGCTCGACACATCGTCCCGTGCCAGCGCGCTCTCCGCAACGGCGCTGGCGAGGAAATAGTGAACGATGGTGTTGCGGTAATACGCGGCCGCGAGTTCCTTTGCCGGCGCGATGCGCCATACCGGCTCGGCGCCGTCCCCATAGGCCTCCAGGAGCCCGCTCCGGGTCAGCGCGGCCAGCGTGGCCGCCAGCCCTGCGCCGAGTTCCCGCGCCAGAGTCCGGCTCCGCGGCAGGCCGCGGGCCTCGATCAGCTCCAGAACGCCCGCGGCGGCCCGGCGTATCTCGTCGAGTCCGAGCGCCCGCCCGGCGGCGCCGAGGAGGACCAGCGTGAGGAGGTCCGTGCTTTTTATCGGCGTGGCGTGCTCGATACGGTTGCAGACCTCGAAGGCGAGCTTCTGCACGCGGATGCGCCCGGCCGGGTCGTCGGGGGCGAACAGGCGCTCGGTCAGATCCATCGGGTGCGCGAGCGAGAGCGGCTCTGCGAAGCGCACATAGATGCGCCCGCCGGTGGCCTGCATGCCGCGGATATAGCCGATGAACCAGCCGAGGGACTCCCTGCGCTTGGGCAACCCGCTCTGCATGGCGGCGTAGTCGTCGATCTCCGCGATCTGGTCGAAGCTGATGGACACCGGCACCAGCAGCGCATCCTCGCTGCCCGTGCGCCGGCAGGCATCCACCACCCACTGGATCAGGCCGAGTCTCGGCGGATTCAGCTTGCCGGTGCGCGAGCGGGTGCCCTCGATGGACCAGGACAGGGGCAGGCGCCGTTCCACCAGGTAGTCGATGTAGTGGCGGAAGACCAGGCGGTAGATATCGTCGTCGCGGAAGCTGCGGCGCAGGAAGATGGCGCCGGAGCGTTTCGCCAGCGAGCCGAACACCGGGAAGTTCATGTTGATGCCGGCGAAGCTCAGCGGCTGGGGCCGGAAGTCGTGGTCGTAGAGCGCGCGCAGGAAGACGAAGCTGTCGAGATGCGATTTGTGCGACCAGAGGAAGATCAGTGGGTGGCGTTCCGCCAGCGCCTTCAGCTGCTCGAGCCCGGCAGTGTTGATGTCCAGCGCCGGATCATAGCTGCGGCTGATCATGAAGCGGGCGAGACGGGCCACCCGGTCCAGCTGCCGCGACTCAGGATGTACAGCCATCTCCTCGAGGCAGATGGCCGCATAGGCTTCGGCCTCGTCATGCGGTTGCCCGACCCGCTCCGCCGTCTCGGCCAGGGCCTCCCGGAAAGCCGGACGGCCGAGTATCTCGCGCTCGGCGAGGGCGGCCACCCGGGAGCGGGCGCCGGCCGACGTCGTCAGCCTCCCGGAGGCTCCCATTGCCCGAGCTCGTGCAGGAAGAGTTCGCGGATGCGGCGGGTCTGCGGCGCGATGCTGCGTAGCCTCCAGTCGTCCGTGGCCACCGGCGGCAGCACCGTGACCTTCACCTCGGCCGGGCGCACGACGAGGCTGCCGTTCGGCAGTGCATCCTGCGCGTTGTGGATGACGATGGGCACGATGGGCACGCCCGCCTCCCGCGCCAGATGGAAAGCCCCGCGCTTGAACTCGCCAAGACGGCCGTCCCGGCTGCGGGTGCCCTCCGGCGCGATGGCGACGGAGCGGCCTTCCTCGAGGGCGGCGACGGCGGGTTCCAGCGCCTTCTTCGCATCGCCGACGTTGTCCCGGTCGATGAACACGGTCCCTGCGAAGGTGAGCGCGGGGCCGAGGAAGGGCTGGCGCTGCACTTCCTTCTTCGCGATGCCGACCACGTCCTCCCGCAGGAGCTTCGCGACGATGAGTACATCCATGGCGCTCTGGTGGTTGAAGACGAACA
>CAYQZN010000338.1:0-3058 GCA_964421805.1 uncultured Woeseiaceae bacterium | reverse complement strand
CGCTGGTCGAAGAACATCTGGGTGGAGGAGAGGACGACCGCGCCGTAGACGTCGTGCTGGTTCTGCTCGTAGGCCTGGTTGCCGAGGCGCACCGGGCCCATGCCGCGGTAGCCGGACAGCGATTCCACTTCGCTCTCCGTGAGGTCGGCCCGCCCGCTGATCGCGTAGACGGGCTGCAGCTCGTTCAGGCCGGCCTCGGTGGAGACGTCGATGATGTAGCGCAGATACTCCTCCATGGTCTTGGTGGCGCCGAGGCGGTTCAGCACGTTGACCACGAAGTAGCTGTCGCGCAGCCAGCAGTAACGGTAGTCCCAGTTGCGGCCGCTGCCGGCGGCCTCGGGGATGGAGGTGGTCATGGCCGCGATCACGGCTCCGGTGTCCTCGAAGGTGCAGAGTTTCAGCGTGATGGCCGCCCGGATCACCGCTTCCTGCCACTCGAAGGGGATGGCGAGGCCCCGCGACCAGCCGCGCCAGAAGCGCTCCGTGGCCTCGAGGTGGTTGTGATAGGTGTCCGATACCGCCTCCGGGATGGATTCGTCCGGGCCGAGGATGAGGTGTACCGGCCGGTCGAGCACGAAGCTGGACTGGTCGAGCACGCGGGTAATCGACATATCGGTGGTGAGTCGCAGCCGCATGCCGGAGCCGAGATAACGGATGTGGTTGCTGCCGCGACGGGTCTTGCAGGCTTTGCGCCCGTAATCCCGTGCCGGGTTCAGCCGTATGCGGATGCGCGGGCTTCCGCTCACCGGTTCGATCGCCCGTATCAGCATCATCGGCCGGAACATGCGGCCCATGTAGGGATAGCGTGGTGCGAAATCGGTGATGGCGATGGCGCCGCCGTGGCGGTCGTACAGGGTAGTGCGCAGGATCGGTGTGTTGGGCAGGTATTCCTGCTCGGCATGCTCGAAGTCCTGCAGCTCGATCTCGAAGTAGCCCGGCCGCTCCCGGTCTTCCTCGCTGCGCAGCAGGCGGCAGAAGACGGGATCGCCGTCGAACTGGGGCAGGCAGCCCCAGACCATCACCCCCCGGCTGTCGATGAGCGAGGCGATCTGGCAATTGCCGATGACCCCGAGATTCAGATCCGTCATGCGCGACCCCTTTGCGTCGTCCTCTTCGATGACTCCGATGATGATGTGCGGGCGGACGCGGTCAAGCGTCCGCCAGCGCGCCGAGCCACGCGTACACCGCCTGGATGTCCGGCAGCGACCAGCGCGCCAGCGTACCCGTCTGCCGCGCGCTCTCGCGGACGTGGATGGAGTGTCCGCCCAGTTCGTTCACCACCGAGAAACCGGCCTCGTCGGTGATGTCGTCGCCGACGAATACCGGAAGCCGCCCGGCGAAGGGCGCCACGGTCATGAAGTCCTCGATGGCCTTGCCCTTGCTGCGGCCGGCCGGCATGAGTTCGCAGACCATCTTGCCTTCCAGCAGGCGGAAGCCGGGTCCCAGCTCATCGCCGATGGCGCGCATGGTCTCCGCCACGGCCTCGCCGGCGGCCGGGGCGCGACGATAGTGCAGCGCGACGCCCCTGGGCTTGTGCTCCAGCAACACGCCGGGACGCCCGGCGACGAAGGTCTGCAAGCGGTCCATCGCGCTGTCCGGCAGCTGCGTGCCCTCGCGGTATTCCACCGGGTCGCCGGGATGGCGGCGCACTTCCAGGCCATGGGCGCCGGCCGCCGGCAAAACCAGCGGGCTGAAGACCCGGTCGATGTCGTGCACCGGACGCCCGCTGATCAGCGCCAGCGCCCCGTCGAGTCGTTCGGCCAGACGCGACAGCAGCGCGTTCAGCTCGGCGGTGGAAGCCACCTCCGAGGGTTCGTCGCGGAAGCCGAGCAGCGTCCCGTCCACGTCCAGGAACAGTGCCCAGCGCCGGGGATCGCCGAGGGGCGGCGCGGGTTTCAGGTTCTTTGCTGTCGTTGTCACGGCGGTGCGAGCATTGCGCACCGCGGCGCGCTTTGCAAACACCCGCGCGGCCGGTATTCGGTAGAATCCGCCGCATGATCGCCCCGAGATTCCTGCGTCAGCCCTGGATCTGGCTGCTCGCGCGCATTACCCGCCTGTGGATCAGGCCGGCCGTGCTGCCGGAGGAGCCGGCGGAGCTGATGGCGCCGCCGGGCACCCGGGTCTGCTACATCCTCGAGTACGGCGGGCTGGCGGACCGGCTCGCGCTGGAGCAGGCCTGCATACGGCACGACCTGCCGCTGGCGGGCGAGGGCGTCGTGTTCGCGGGACAGGAGGAATCCACGGCGCTGATCGTGCTGCGCACGCGGCGGGGTCTCCTGTTAGGCCGCCGGCGCAAACAGATATCGGCACGGCTCGAGCGCCTGGTGGCCGCGGCCGGGCGCGACGGCGACGAGGAGTTATTGCTGATCCCTGTCGCGGTCTACTGGGGACGTGCGCCGGAGAAGGAGCGCTCCTGGTTCAAGGTGCTGTTCAGCGAGCAGTGGGATATCGGCGGCCGCACGCGCAAGTTCCTGAGCACCGTGCTCTACGGCCGCGCCACGCTGGTGCATTTCAGCGAGCCGCTGTCCGTGCGCCGCGTCGCGGCGGAGGGGCTCAGTGCGCGTCTCGCCTCGCGGAAGATCTCGCGGATACTGCGCGTGCATTTCCGCCAGCGGCGGGTCGCAACCCTGGGCCCGGACCTGTCCCACCGCCGCACGCTGGTGAACGGCGTGGTGCGCAGCGCCAGCGTGCGGGGCGTGATCAGCCAGGAGTCCCGGGGCGATGCGCGCAAACGCGAGCGGTTGCAGCGCAAGGCCAGGGAGTACGCCCGCGAAATCGCGGCCGACATGTCCTATCCCATGGTGCGTTTCCTGGACAAGGTGCTCACCTGGGCCTGGCATCAGCTCTACGACGGCATCCGCCTGAACGGCATCGAGCGGGTGCAGTCGGTGGCCGAGGGCCGGGAACTCGTGTACGTGCCCTGCCACCGCAGTCACATGGATTACATCCTGCTGTCCTACGTGCTCTACCACCAGGGCCTGTCGCTGCCCCACGTCGCCGCCGGCGTGAATCTCAACCTGCCCGTGGTGGGCTCCATCCTGCGCCGCGGCGGCGGCTT
>CAYQZN010000337.1:0-3081 GCA_964421805.1 uncultured Woeseiaceae bacterium | reverse complement strand
GCGCGCAGCTTCTCGAGCGCCGCCACCATCTTCTCCCGGCCCGCCAGCTCGGCGCCGCCCGCGTCCGCGCGGAATTCCCGCCGCCGCGAGAACCAGTGCACGATGATGGTCGCCAGGATGCCGAAGATGATCTGGGCCACCAGGCTGGTGAGGAAGAAGCCGATCCCGGCACCCTGCTCGTTGCGGAACACGACCCGGTCCACGAAGAAACCGACCACCCGCGAGAGGAAGATCACGAAGGTGTTCAGCACGCCCTGCAGGAGGGTCATGGTCACCATGTCGCCGTTGGCGACGTGGGAGACCTCGTGGGCGAGCACCGCCTCCGCTTCGGCCTGACTCATGTTGTGCAGCAGACCGGTGCTGACGGCGACCAGCGCCTTGTTGCGGCTCATGCCGGTGGCGAACGCGTTCACCTCGGGGGCGTCGTAGATGGCCACGTCCGGCATGCCGATGCCGGCACGCCCGGCCTGGTTCTGTACGGTTGCGAGCAGCCAGGACTCGGTGGAGTTGGACGGCTGCGAGATTACCTTGGCGCCGGTGGTCCAGAGCGCCACCCGCTTCGAGATGGCGAGAGAGATGAAGGAGCCGGCAAAGCCGATGACCGCCGAGAAGATCAGCAGCGAGGTCAGGTTCAGCCCACCTGTCTCCGAGACGATGCTCTCCAGACCGAAGACCCGGAATACGATGCTGATGACGGCCAGCACCGCGACGTTGGTCGCCACGAACAACAGGATTCTCTTCATATGTACAACTCCTGGCAGTACGAGCCCAATGCTCTGCAGACCTCTGCAGAACGATCGATAATGAGTCCGCCGGCGACCGATTCAAGCACCGGGGCCCGAGTATGACCCGCCGGCGGCGCTACAATTCCCAGTAATGTCCTTTGCCGCACCGAGGATTTCCCGATGAATGACGCCGGCACCCGGTCTGCGGCAGGCGGGTCGCGCGGCCGCGAGGCCCTGATCCGGACGGCGCTCCTACTGCAGCGCGCCCTGGTCCTGTTGCCGTGGCCCGCACAGCGTTTGCTGGGCCGCGGGCTCGGCGCGGCCGCCTTCCGCCTTGCCAGGCGCCGGCGCCGCATCGCGGCGCGCAACCTGGAACTCTGCTTCCCGGAACTCACGGCCGACGCGCGGCACCGGCTGCTGCGCCGCCACTTCCGCTCGCTCGGCATCGGCCTGATGGAGCTCGGCCTGGCCTGGTGGGCGAGCGATCGGCGTCTGCGCGCAATGGTCAGCCTGGAGGGCCTCGAGCATCTCGAGGCCGCCGGCGCGCGGCCGGTCATCCTGGTGGCCGGCCATTTCACCACCATGGACCTCGCCTGTCGGCTGCTGGGTCTCGCCGTCGACTACGACGGCATCCAGCGGCCCTTCGGCTACCCGGCACTCGACCGGCAGCTCACCCGCGGCCGGCGGCGGGCCGCCGGCGACGTCTATTCGAAATTCGACCTGCGCGGCATCCTGGATGCGCTGGCACGCGGCCGCACGCTGTGGATGGCAGTCGACCAGGCCCAGACCAGCAGCCGGCCGGTGGTGGCGCCGTTCTTCGGACTGCCGGCACCGACCACCGGCAGCCCGGCCCGGCTCGCCGCCCGCAGCGGCGCCGCGGTGCTGCCGGTGGCGGGACGACGGGAGCCGGACGGGCGCTACCGGATCACCGTGGAGCCGGCGCTCGAGGATTTTCCCCGCGGCGACGAGGTGGCCGACGCGACGCGGCTGAATGCCGTGGTGGAGCGCCACGCCCGCGCGGCCCCCGACCAGTACTACTGGATTCACCGCCGCTTCAAGGGCGACACATCGCACTACGACGACCTCTGAATCAGCCGGCAGGGGAGTCAGTCCGACCGCCGATCCGGGCCTCGGCACGGCGACCGCTCAGTCCGACGCTTGGTCGGATCGGCCGCTGCCGGTACCGGCCCGGTAGCCGGCTACGAGCTGCCGCCAGTCGCCGGTTTCGTAGCGGAATCCGGAGACGCCGGCACGGAGCTTCTCCAGGGAACGCAGCAGCCGCGCGAGGTTGCGCCGCTGCCAGGCGCCCGGGCGGCGGAGGCGGCCCCGGTCGAAGTCCAGCAGCCAGACGGCCCCCTCCGCGCCCAGCTGTATGTTGTGGGCGTTCAGGTCCGCGTGGCAGACGCCCGCGTCGTGGAAGCGCCGGATGGTGGCGCCGATGCGCCGCCACTCGCCGGCCTCCAGATCACGCTCGCGGAGCACGCCGGCCAGCGAACGGACGCCGGGCAGACGGCAGGTCAGGATATCGCCCCGGTACACCCCGGCGCTGCGCCGGTAGCCCGCGGCCGCCGGCGCCGGCACGGGCAGGCCGGCCGCAGCCAGTCGGGCGAGCAGTCGGAACTCACGGAACGGCCGCGTGGCCGCCTGGCCCAGCCACAGGAACTCGTCGTCCAGCACGCGGCCCACCAGCCCGCCGCGGCGGTAATGACGCAACGCGAAATCGCCCGCCGCGCCGGCAACGAAGCGCACGGCGCCCCGCCCGGGGGCATCGGGCACGTCGCCCTGCGCGTCCCAGCCGCCCGGCTCCAGCCAGGCCGGCTCGAAGTGGTTGAAAATACGGGGATCGTATACGATGGCGCCGTCCGCGGTGGGCAGGATCCTCTCTTCCACGCTAGTCGGCTCCGAGGTATTGGCGAATCCCATAGACAACAGCGCTCCGCCCGGCTCGCTCTGCGCCGTGCGCCTGTCCGCGATTGGTGACACCTGCCATACCCTGCCGGTGCTGCGGACGCTGAAAGCCGCCTGGCCGGAGACGGCCATCACGTGGATCATCGGCCGCACCGAGGCGTCCCTGATGGCGGACATCCCGGAGTTCGAGTTTATCACCTTCGACAAGTCGGCCGGCCTCGCCGGCTACCGGGAACTCAGGCGCCGCGTTGCCGACCGCCGCTTCGATGCGCTGCTGATGATGCACGCCTCGCTGCGCGCCAACGCCGTCAGCCGCCTCATACCGGCGCGCCGGCGCATCGGCTTCGACCGGGAGCGGGCCCGGGACTTCCAGTGGCTGGTCGCCGACGAGCACATCCCGCACCGGCCCCGCGAGCACGTCATGGACGGCCTGTTCGGCTTCGCCGAG
>CAYQZN010000336.1:0-3093 GCA_964421805.1 uncultured Woeseiaceae bacterium | reverse complement strand
GCCGCAACGTGATCCCCTCCGAGGCGGAGGCCATGCTGGATATCCGCATGCTGCCGGGCGAGGACGTGGACGGCTTCTACGACAAGCTCGCCGCGCTCATCGACAACCCGGCCATCGAGATCGTGCCCGAGGAGATTTACCGGCCAGAGGCGCCACCGTCGGGCATCGACAACGAGATGTTCCAGGTGATCGAGGGCGTGGCCGAGCGGCTCTACCCCGGCTCGACCACGCTGCCGGTGATGGCGACCGGCGCCACCGACATGGCGCAGTTACGCGCGAAGGGCGTGCAGGCCTACGGCATCGGTCCGGCGCGCACGCTGGCCGAGATCAACAGCCGCTACGGCGCCCACAGCGACAACGAGCGCGTGGCCGAGGAATCCCTGCAGGAGATGGTGCGCTTCCTGTGGGAGATCGTGATGGAGATCGGCGCCGCCGAGGCCTCCGCGCGGTGAGCCGCCGGTGAGCGAGGATCCGCTGCGACTGATGACCACGCCGGCTCCGGACGTCTCGCCGGAGCAGGCCGCGGACCTGGTGCGCGAACACTTCGCCCTCACCGGCAGCGCCACTCCGCTCGACAGCGAGCGGGACCGGAATTTCCGCTACACGGCGGACGACGGTCGCCGGTTCGTGCTGAAGTTATCCAATGCGGCCGAATCGCCGGCCGTGCTCGATTTCCAGGCGCGAGCGCTGGCTCACATCGCGCATGTCGCGCCGGAACTGCCCGTGCCGCGTATCGAACCGGGACCGGACGGCGAACTGCTGCAGGCGGTTGAGTTGGCCGGCGGGCGCAGCCTGCTGCGGCTGGTGAGTTATCTGCCCGGTGTGCCGGTGGGCGACGTCCCCTCGACGCCGGGACTCAGGCGCCATCTCGGCGCTACGCTGGCGGCACTCGGCCGCGCCCTGCAGGGTTTCTTCCACCCCGCCGCGCGGCATCCCCTGCTGTGGGACGTCAATCAGACGGCGGCGGTGCGCGGGCTCTGCGTGCACATCGAAGAGCGTCGCGGCCGGGAGCTGGCCGAGCGGGTCTTCGCGCGGCATGCGGCAAGGGGCGAGGAGGCGCTCGCGGCACTGCGCGCCCAGGTGATCCATAACGACTTCAATCCCGACAATGTGCTGGTGAGTGCAGACGATCCGGAACGGGTGAGCGGCATAATCGACTTCGGCGATATGGTGCATGCGCCCCTGGTGAACGATCTCGCCGTGCTAGCGGCCTATCAGGTCGTCGGCCAGGATGATGCGCTCGCCGTGCTGGCGGAGATCGCCGCCGCTTATCACGCCGTCAGGCCGCTGGAGCCGGCCGAGGCCGACATCCTGTTCCACCTCGTGCAGCTGCGTCTTGCGACCTCGGTCGCGATCTGTGCCTGGCGGGCCCGGGAGCATCCGGACAACGTCGACTACATCCTCGGCGGCCACGAGGCTTCCCTGCGCACGATGGAGCGGCTGGAGGCCATCGACGAACGCGTAGCGACGCGGGTACTGCGGCAGGAACTCGGACTGCCTGCCGCGAGCGAGCTGCGCGGCGGGGACGACGATCGCACGGGCGATGCCGGCCTGCGCGAGCGACGCCGCGCACTGCTCGGTCCCGGGCTCTCGCTGACTTACGACGAGCCGCTGCACATCGTTCGCGGTGACGGGGTCTGGCTGTACGAGGCATCCGGCCGCGCCTATCTGGACGCCTACAACAACGTCGCCTGCGTCGGCCATTGCCATCCGGTGGTGACGGAGGCGATCGCCCGCCAGTCACGCACGCTGAATACCAATACCCGCTACCTGCACGGGCACATCCTGGACTACGCCGAGCGTCTCGGGGCACGGCTGCCCGGCGAACTCTCCGTCTGCTTCTTCGTCTGCACCGGCAGCGAGGCCAACGATCTGGCCTGGCAGATGGCGCAGGCGGTCACCGGCGGGGATGGCGCTATCGTCACCGGCAATGCCTACCACGGCAACACGACGGCGGTGGCGGCGTTCTCGCCGGAAGAGCTGCCGGAGCGCCGGACCCCCGAGTGGGTTGCGACGGTGCCGGCCCCGGACGTCTACAACGGGCCGTTCCGGGGTGAGGATGCGTCCGCGCGCTACGCGGCGACGCTGGACCAGGCGCTGGCGGCGCTCGCGGAGCGGGGCCACGGGCCGGCGGCCTTCTTCGTCGACACCATCTGGTCCAGCGACGGCATCTTCGCCGCGCCGGCGGGCTATCTCGCAGATGCCTGGCAGCGGGTGCGCGCTGCCGGCGGTGTCTGCGTGGCCGACGAGGTGCAGGCCGGCTTCGCCCGCACCGGCGATCACTTCTGGGGCTTCGAGTCGCAGGGCGTGGTGCCGGACATCGTGACGCTCGGCAAACCCATGGGCAACGGCCATCCTCTGGCGGCGGTGATTACCACGCCGGACATCGCCGAACGCTTCGCGGGCGCGTCCGAGTACTTCAATACCTTCGGCGGCAACCCCGTGTCCTGTGCGGCAGGGCTCGCGGTACTGGACGTGATCGAGCAAGAGGCGCTGCAGGAGAACGCCCGGGTGACCGGTGCATATCTGCGGCAGGCGCTGGGCGGGCTGCAGTCGCGGCATGCGGCCATCGGCGACGTGCGCGGGGCGGGGCTGTTCGCCGGCGTGGAACTGGTGCGCGACCGCGGGACGCGGGAGCCGGCGCCGGCAATCGCACGGGCCGTCATGAACGGCATGCGCGGCGAGGGCGTGCTGGTCGGCCGCACCGGCGTCGCCGACAACGTGCTGAAAATACGCCCGCCGCTGGTCTTCACCCGACAGCACGCGGACCGCCTCGTCGAGGTGATGGACAGGGTGCTCGCCGGAGTGCGGGTCGAGAGGACGGCCGGATAGCCGTTACACTGATGGCGAACCCGTAGAAGAAACAGGAGGTTTCTGCATGGAAGACCATGTCTACAAACAGATCGACGTCACCGGTTCATCGACCGTGGGCACGGACGACGCCATCTCGAAGGCCATCAAGAAGGCCGGCGAGTCCGTGAAACACATGGACTGGTTCAAGGTCACCGAGACGCGCGGCTACATCGAAGGCGACGCGGTCAAGTACTGGCAGGTGACCGTGAAGATCGGATTCCGCATCGAGGACTGAATGCC
>CAYQZN010000335.1:0-3097 GCA_964421805.1 uncultured Woeseiaceae bacterium | reverse complement strand
ACGGGCCGGCACTGACGCCGCCGGCGCGGGTGGTGGCCGCCGCGGCGACGGCCGCCGGTGCTTCCCAATCGGGTGTGATGATGTCCATCAGCCGGCCTCCACCCGCTGCCGGTGGGCCCGCAACGCGGCGATCAGCGCGGCGTGGTCGTCGGGCAGCGGCGAGGAGAACGCCAGCGCCTCGCCGGTCAGCGGATGTTCGAGCGCCAGCGACTCGGCATGCAGTGCCTGGCGGCGGAAGTTCCGCAGCGTGGCGGCGAGCGCCTCGTCGGTGCCCGGCGGCAGCTGCAGGCGCCCGCCGTAGACCGGGTCGCCCAGCAACGGATGACGGATGTGGGCGAAGTGCACGCGGATCTGGTGGGTGCGGCCGGTCTCGAGCCGCACGCGGACGTCGGTGTGCGCCACGAAGCGCTCCACCACGCGGTAATGGCTCACCGCGGGCCGCCCGCCCTCGCGCACCGCCATGCGGGTGCGCTGGACGGGATGGCGGTCGATCGGCGCGTCAATGGTGCCCCCCGCGGTCAGCACGCCCCGGCACACCGCCCGGTACTCGCGGCGGATGTTTCGACGGCCCAGCGCACGGACCAGTGCCGTGTGGGCCTCCACCGTCCGCGCCACCAGCATGAGACCGCTGGTGTCCTTGTCCAGCCGATGCACGATGCCGGCCC
Source organism: uncultured Woeseiaceae bacterium (assembly GCA_964421805.1). Taxonomy (GTDB): domain Bacteria; phylum Pseudomonadota; class Gammaproteobacteria; order Steroidobacterales; family Woeseiaceae; genus Lentisalinibacter. Next base: position 2,432 of record CAYQZN010000335.1, on the reverse strand, counting down.
GGGGCACGGTGGCGAGCTCGGGGTAGCGGTGCAGCAGGCCGTTCTGCAGTGTGCCTTCCCGGTTGCCGGCACCCGGATGCACGACGAGACCGGCCGGCTTTTCAACCACGATCAGGCCCGCGTCCTCGTGCACCACCCGGAAGACGATCGGCTCCGCCTCCACCCGGGTCTCCGGCTCGACCACCGCATTCAGCTCCACGGTCTCGCCGCCCGCCGCCGCATCCCGCGGGCGGCAGCCGCGGCCGTCCACCGTGATCAGACCGGCCAGCAGCCACTCCTTCAGCCGGCTGCGGGAGTACTGGGGGAACATCTGCGCGAGCGCCTGGTCCATCCGCTTGCCGGCCAGCGACTCGGGGATCTGCTGCCTCAGTGTCTGTGCTGACTCCGTCATCAGAGGGCCTCAGAGCGGCCTCGGGTAAGCCCGGCAGTTTACGTTATACTCCGCCGACTATGCCGAGCATTATGCGCCAATCGACCCCGTCCTTCGTTCTCACCCCGGTCTCCTCTACGGCCGCCGCCACGCTGTCCGCGTTCTGGGGCCGGGCGAGCCGGCTGCTGCTGGTCGCCTGCCTGGCCGTCGCGGCGGTCGCCTGCGGCACCGACGGGCCCGAACGCCAGCAGGGCGCGGTCGAAGAGGTGTACGAGCGCGGCCAGCGCTCGATGGCCAACGGCAATTACCGCCAGGCCATCGCCATCTTCGAGCAGATCCAGGCGCGCTTCCCGTTCACCGAATTCGGCAAGCAGTCCCAGATCGACCTGATCTACGCCTATTACAAGAGCGGCCGCACCGAGCAGGCCATCGACGCCGCAGATCAGTTCATGCGCGAGAATCCCACCCACCCGCGGGTGGACTACGCGCTCTACCTCCAGGGGCTGACCTGGTTCGACAAAGAGCCGAGCCTGATGGACCGGCTGTTCGGCGTCGACCGCTGGGACCGCCCGCCAACGGACACCCGCCGCTCGTTCGCGGCCTTCAAGCGGCTGGTGGAGCGCTACCCCACCAGCGAGTATTCCGCGGATGCCACCCAGCGCATGGTCTTCCTGAAGAACCGGCTGGCGGCCTACGAGAACCACGTGGCCGAGTACTACCTCCGCCGGGGCGCCTGGATCGCGGCGTTGAACCGGGCGAAGACGGCGCTGGAGGAGTACAACGGCACGCCGGCGAACGAGAAGTCGCTGGAGATCATGGTGCGCGCCTACGAGAAGCTGGATCTGGACGCGCTTGCCGCCGACACCCGCCGGGTGCTCGCGGAGAATTTCCCGGACAGCTGATCCGCCCCCGGCGTCGGGCCGGCGTGTCTGGCCAGGGGGCTAGCCGGGGAAGCGGTAGCCCGAGGTGATCGGGTAGCGCCAGTCGCGGCCGAATGCGCGGTTGGAGATGCGCACGCCCGGCGGCGCCTGGCGGCGCTTGTACTCGCTCCGCCGCACCATGTTCAGCACCCGCAGCACCGTCTCGCGTTCGTAGCCCCGTGCGGCGATCTCCTCCACCGACAGGTCCTCCTCGATGAACGCGGCCAGGATGGGGTCCAGCTCCTCGTAAGGCGGCAGCGAGTCCGTGTCCTGCTGGCCGGGCTTGAGCTCCGCCGACGGCGGCCGGGTGATCACCCGCTCAGGGATCACCGGCGAGCGGCCGTCACCGGCATTGCGCGCATTTCGATACCGGGCCAGCCGGTAGACCAGGGTCTTGGCGCAGTCCTTCAGCGGCGCGAATCCGCCGGCCATGTCGCCGTACAGGGTGGCGTAACCCACCGCCATCTCCGACTTGTTGCCGGTGGTGAGCAACATGCGGCCGGTCTTGTTCGAGATGGCCATCAGCAGGATGCCCCGGCAGCGCGACTGGATGTTCTCCTCAGTCGCATCCTCCGGCAACCCCTCGAACAGGGGCGCCAGCTGCGCCAGCGTGGCGTCCACCATCGGTTCGATGGAGATGACGTCGTAGCGCACGCCCAGACCCTCCGCCTGGGCGGCCGCATCCGTGCGGCTGATGTCCGCCGTGTAACGATAGGGCATCATCACCGCCTGCACCCGCTCCGGGCCCAGCGCATCCACCGCCACGGCCAGTGTCAGCGCGGAATCGATGCCGCCGGACAGGCCCAGCACCACGCCGGGGAAGCCGTGCTTGTCCACGTAGTCCCGGGTGCCGAGCACCAGCGCCGAATACACGCTCTCTTCCGCCCCGGGCAGCTCCGCGAGCGGCAGGGGCTCGGGCTCGATGGCACGGCGGCCGATGTGCAGCTCGACCGGGAAGAGGCCCTCCTCGAACATCGGCGCCCGGAAGGTGAGATTGCCTTTGGCATCCGCCACGAAGGAGCCGCCGTCGAAGACCAGCTCGTCCTGGCCGCCCACCATGTTGAGATAGACCAGCGGCACACCGTTATCGGCGGCGCGGGCGCAGCCCATGCGCTCGCGCTTGTCCTGGCTGCCGGTATCGT
>CAYQZN010000334.1:0-3114 GCA_964421805.1 uncultured Woeseiaceae bacterium | reverse complement strand
CCGCCGTACGCGCGTCGATCTCGCCGAGCGCCGCTTCCAGTTCCCGTCGCCGCGCGCGAGCGCGGTCCAGGCGTCCCGCCGCCTCGCGGCGCAGAGTGGTCTGCTCCGCAGCCCAGGCCGACAGCAGACGCTTCCGCTCCCGTTCGGTCACCTGAACGGCCATCTGGCCGGCGAATTTCTCCAGGCGGGCATGGCAGCGCTTCCAGACGCCGCGGATCTGGTAGAAGACCACGGCCCGGTTCGCCGCGGTGCGGTCGGCCAGCAGTTCCTCCAGCCCGTCGAGTTTCTGCTGCAGCCGGGCGTTGCGCCCCTCCTGCACCTTGAGCTGATCCAGCAGCTCGTAGCGCTCCTTGCGCAGCCGCGAATATTCTTTCTTCAGCTCCGCACGGTTCCAGTACAGATGCAGGAGCTTGTCGTCGTCCTGCTCGACCTGGGCTTCCGGAGAACCGAAGAGTTGTGCCAGTGCTGCCATTGGCGGGCCCTTGACATAATCGGGACCCGCGCCGCCGTTCGGGGAGCGGGGACCGTTCCGATAAGGCGCATGCTGGCACCATCGCCGCGGCGGTTCCATGACCGGATCGACACTTTCGTGGGCAGGCGAGCGCCGCGCCGGGCGGCCGGGCGACCGCGATCAGTCGGAGCCGCGCTCCACGGGGAAGGCGTGGCCCCGGTCGAGGCAGTATTCCAGCCACTTGTTGAGCATGACGTTGCGCGCCCAGCGGCTGTCGAGTTCGCGGCGAAACTCGCTGGCGAGGCGCCTGAACAACTCGTGATGATGCTGGTCGGCGAGGTGCATGGCCTCCGCCAGGCAGCCGTCGAAATACACCCGCACCGTGAGATCGGGATCGGCGATGCTCTCGCCTGCCTCGTCGAAGCGGTAGGTCATGCCGAGTGTCGAGGTGTAGGGGGTGCGCTCCAGGACGGTCAGGTGCAGATCGCAGTCGCCGCCGACCCGGGAGACGTGCCCCCCCTTCATGCCACGCAACGCCGGCGCCATGCGGAGCAGGCGCAGGTAGTTGCTCTCGTAGAGCGTCATCAGGCCGGCGAAGCTGCGCGGCCGCACGACGGTCTGCGGCAGAATGAGGCTGTCGGCGATCATGGGCGGAATATAGCACAGGGCAGCCGGGCTGCTGCGCGCCCAGAAAAGACCGTAAAAATCAAGGTTTACGTGCAGCGCAAGCCGTGCTTCAGGGGCGCGTGCGACGCTCCAGGCCGGTGCTGTCGAGGATACGGCTGGAGATCTCCTCGATGGAGAATTCGGTGGCGTCGATGTGGGGGATGTTGTAGCGGCGGAAGAGCTTCTCCGCCTCCCGCAGTTCGTAGCGCACCTGCTGCGCGCTGGAATAGCGGCCGCGGGAACGCCGCTCGCGGCGGATCTGCTGCAGCCGTGCCGGCGCGATGGTCAGCCCGAACAGCTTGCCCCGGTGCTTCAGCAGCGTCCCGGGCAGTTCGCCGCTCTCGAACTCCTCCTCGGTAAGAGGGAAGTTGGCGGCGAACACTCCGTACTGGAGGGCGAGATACAGGCAGGTCGGCGTCTTGCCGGAACGGGACACGCCGACCAGGATCACGTCGGCCTGCTCGTAATTGCGCACCGTCGCGCCGTCGTCGTTGGCGAGTGCGAAGTTGGTCGCCTCGATGCGTTTCATGTAGACGTTGGGGTCGGAGACGCCGTGCGCCATGCCCGCCGAGTGGGACGATTCCTGCTCCAGTTCCTCCTCCAGCTCGCCCAGGAAGGCATCGAAAATATCGAGATAAAGGCCGTCCGATCCCTGTATGATGCGGCGCAAATCATCGTGTACGAGAGTACTGAATACAATCGGCCGGATGCCCTCCCGGCGGGCGGCATCGTCGATTTTTTTCAGCGCAGCCAGTGCCTTGTCATCATTGTCGATAAATGGCAAAGTCACCTGCCGGAAATCCTGGCTGTCGAATTGGGTGAGCAGGCTGTGACCCAGCGTCTCGGCCGTGACACCGGTCTGGTCGGACAGAAAAAAGACGGTTCTTTGGCCCATGGGTGGATCCGTGGCGCGAGGTTCGTAGCGAGCGTCGTTGGATTGTGCACGTTCGGGTCGATAACACAAGGGAGTCGACTTTGGAGCCTTATGTAGTTCCGCTCGATGCATTGGGCATGGGCGACGTGGACCGGGTGGGCGGCAAGAACGCATCCCTCGGGGAGATGATAGCCAACCTTGCCGCCGCCGGAGTCACCGTCCCCGGCGGCTTCGCCACCACCGCACAGGCCTACCGGGACTTCCTCCGCCACGAAGGGCTCGCCGACCGCATCAACCAGCGTCTCGGGGCGCTGGACGTAGACGACATCAAGGACCTCACCGCGGCCGGCAGCGAGATCCGGCAATGGATCATGGACACCCCGCTGCCCCCGCAGCTGCGCGAGGACATCGCCGCGGCCTGGGACGAGATGACCGGCGGCGAGGACATCGCCGTGGCAGTGCGCTCCTCGGCCACTGCCGAAGACCTGCCGGATGCCTCTTTCGCGGGACAGCAGGAGACGTTCCTCAACGTGCAGGGCCTGGATCGGCTCATCGAGGCCATCCACAAGGTATTCGCCTCGCTGTTCAACGACCGGGCCATCGCCTACCGGGTCCATCACGGCTTCGATCATTCGCTGGTGGCCCTGTCAGCCGGCATCCAGCACATGGTGCGCAGCGACGTCGGCACCTCCGGCGTGATGTTCACACTGGATACCGAGTCCGGCTTCCGCGGCGCGGTGTTCATCACCGCCTCGTACGGCCTCGGGGAGACCGTGGTCCAGGGCGCCGTCAACCCGGACGAGTTTTACGTCTACAAGAAGGCGCTGAAGGAGGGTCACGACCCGATCCTGCGCCGCAGCCTCGGCAGCAAGGCCATCAAGATGATCTACAGCGACAACCCCGCCCCGGGTCATACCGTGGAAACGGTGGATGTCGACGAAGCGGAGTCGCAGCGCTTCTGCCTGAGCGACGAGGACGTCATCGAGCTGGCCAAACAGGCCGTCACCATCGAGGAGCATTACGGCCGCCCGATGGACATCGAATGGGGCAAGGACGGCGAGGACGGTCGGATCTACATCCTGCAGGCGCGCCCGGAGACGGTGCAGAGCCGCAGCGGCCGCAC
>CAYQZN010000333.1:0-3134 GCA_964421805.1 uncultured Woeseiaceae bacterium | reverse complement strand
TCGTCGATCGGCGCAAGGACACCATCCGGCGCCGGGGCGAGAATATCTCGTCGCTGGAGGTCGAGGCCGAGGTGATCCGCCACCCGCACGTGGACGAGGTGGTGGCGGTCGGTGTGCCGAGCGAGTACACCGAGGAAGAGGTATTGATCGTCGTGGTGGCGAAGGCCGGCGCGAGCGTCGATCCGGTGGCGCTGACGGAGTTCCTGGTGGAGCGGCTGGCCTATTTCATGGTGCCCCGCTACGTGCGCATCGTCGACGAGATTCCGAAGACGGAGACCAACAAGCCCCGCAAGGTGCTGTTCCGCGAAGCCGGCGTCACCGGCGACACGTGGGACCGTGAGGCCGCGGGCATTCGCCTGAAGCGCGAGCGGCTCGGGTCGTGAAGCCGGATGCCGAGACCGCGGGGCTGCTGCGCCTGATGGCGGAGGCGGAATACCCGCCCATCTGGACGCTGCCTGCCGCCGAGGCGAGGAAAATTCACGACCCGCTGACGGCGGCATCGGCGCATCCGGCCGAGCCCGTGGCCGAGACGCGGGATCTGGAGATCGCCCCGGGACTCCGCGCGCGGCTGTACCGGCCCGAGGGTGCCGGGGACGGCGCGCCTCTGCTCCTCTATTTCCACGGCGGTGGCGGCGCCATCGGCGATCTCGATTCCCACGATGCGCTCTGCCGGACGCTGGCCAATGCCAGCGGCGCCGTCACGCTGGCCGTCGACTACCGCCTGGGTCCCGAGCACCGTTTCCCCGCCGCCTGGGAAGATGCCTGGACGGCCTGGGACTGGGTGCTCGGCAATGCGGCGAGCCTCGGTGCGGATCCTGCCCGTGTTGTCCTTGCCGGCGACAGCGCCGGCGGAGGCCTCGCGGCCGCGCTGGCGCAGCGCGCGGCGGCCGAGCGCGGTCCGGCACCCGTGTTCCAGCTGTTGATCTACCCGGCCCTGGATGCCTCCCGGGATCCGGAGCGCTACCCCTCGGTGGCCGAAAATGCCGAGGGCTATTTCCTGACCGGGGAACTGATGGCCTGGTTCGGCGCGCAGTACGTGGCGCCGGCCCAGGACCCCGGCGACGTGAGGCTGTCGCCGGGGCTCGCCGACATGCTGGCCGGCCTGCCGCCGGCGCTGATCGTGACGGCAGGACTGGACCCGCTGCGGGACGAGGCGGCGGCGTACGGGCGGGCGCTGGATCGGGCCGGTGTCGCGGTGGAGTATCGCTGCTACGAGGAGACCATCCACGGCTTCGCCTCTTTCGGCCGCTTCCTGTCGTTCGTCGCACCGGCCATCCGTGAGTGGGGCGAGGCCGTAGGCGCGGCGGCTGCATGAGGAGACTGATATGACCACCGAAGAACGACACGGACTCTGCCGTTTCTGCCACGCTTTCTGCTCGATGAAGGTCCACCTCGAGGACGGGCGCATCGTCAAACTCATCGGCGACAAGCACAACCCGGTGTACGCCGGCTACAGCTGCATCAAAGGCCGCAATTTCCACGAGTTCCACTACGCCGACGACCGCATCCTGCACCCGCTGAAACGGGGCGCGGACGGCAGGCGCAACCAGATCCCGCTGCCGCAGGCCCTGGACGAGGTCGCGGCGAGACTGCAGACGATCGTCGCCGAGCACGGTCCCCGCGCGGTGGCGATGTACACCGGCACGTTCAGCCACTTCTGCGTGGGCGGCGTGATGACCCGGCACGCTTTCATGGACGCCATCGGCTCGCCGATGCGCTTCACCAACGCCACCATCGACCAGCCCGGCAAGCCCATCGCCATGGCGCTGCACGGACGCTGGGGCGCCGGCCCCGAGGCCTTCGCCGACGCCGACGTCTGCATGCTGGTGGGCGCCAACCCGCTGGTCTCGATGTGGGGCGGTATCCCGCCGTTCAATCCGGCGAAGCGGCTGCACGAGGCGAAGAAGCGGGGCCTGAAGCTCATCGTGATCGATCCCCGCCGCACCGAGAGCGCCCGCAAGGCGGACATCCACCTGCAATGCCTGCCCGGCCACGACCCCGAGATCCTCGCCGCCATCATCCGGGTGATCATCGACGAGGACCTCTACGACCGGGACTTCGTCGCGGCAGAGGTGAACGGCTTCGACGAACTGGCCGCGGCGGTGGAGCCGTTCACGCCGGAACGGGTGGCGGACCGTGCCGGGCTGCAGGCCGGGGACATCGTCGCCGCGGCCCGGATGTTCGCCAACGCGAACAAGGGTAACGCCACCGGTGGCACCGGCTCGAACATGGCGCCCCACGGCACGCTGATGGAATACCTGCTGCTGTCGCTGAACACGATCTGCGGCCGCTGGGTGAAGGCGGGGGAGCGGGTGCCGAACCTCGGCTGCCTGTTCCGCATGTTCTCGGGCCGGGCGCGCGCCGAGAAGCCCCGGCCCGCCGTCGGTTTCGGCGAGTCACTGCGGGTGCGGGGGCTGGCCGATACGGCCGCGGGTCTGTCCACGGCAGCGCTGGCCGACGAGATCCTGACGCCGGGGGAGGGGCAGGTGCGGGCGCTGTTCGTGGTCGGCGGCAATCCCCTGGCGGCCTTCCCGAACCGGGAGAAGGTCCGGCGGGCGCTGGAGTCGCTGGATCTGCTGGTGGTGATCGACCCGCAACTGTCCGCCACGGCGGAACTCGCGGATTACGTCATCGGCCCGATGTTCGGCTACGAGATGCCCGCTATTTCCTTCGCCAACGAGGGCATGGTGACCTATGGCCTGTCCATCGGCTTCCAGGAGCCGTTCGCCCAATACCAGCCCGCGCTCATCGACCCGCCGGAGGGTGCGGAGGTGACAGAGGACTGGCGGGTGTTCTACGAGATCGCGCGGCGCATGGACATGCCGCTCGGTTTCCGCGGCTATGCCTGGGACACGGAGTCGCCGCCGACCACCGACGAGCTGATCGAGGTGTTCACCAGCCGCAGCCCCGTGCCGCTGGAGGAGATCAAACAGTATCCCGAAGGCCATATCTTCGAGGAGCGCTCCGCGCCGGCGGAGCCGCGAGACCCCGACTGGCCTTACCGGCTGGAGGTGGGCAACGAGGGCATGATGGCTGAGCTGGCCGGTCTTGCCGCTGCAGGTGACACGGGTGACGCTGACCCGCAGGCCGCGGCGGACGAGGCGACGCCCGGCGGCGACGGCCTGCCGCTGCTG
>CAYQZN010000332.1:0-3141 GCA_964421805.1 uncultured Woeseiaceae bacterium | reverse complement strand
GGCGGATCAAGCGCTCGCTGTACTTCGACGTCTCCTCCATCCGCTTCCAGAGCGAGGAGGAGATCGAGCACTTCAGGCGCTTCGTGCTGCTCGCCGACTACGTCGACGACAAGCGCCGCGAACTCGAGGCGTACAACGCGCGGCTGCAGGGCGAGGTGGCCGCGGACGTGAACCGCCGGCGGCTGACCAACATCGGCACCTTCCGCGCCTACGCGTTCAACTACCTGAAGAACCACCCCCGCATCCGCCAGGACCTGACGCTGATCGTGCGCCAGCTGCCGGCGGGGCCGGAAGGTCTGCCGCTCGAGGTCTACTGCTTTGCAGCTACCACGGCGTGGGCAGAGTACGAGGGCATCCAGTCGGACATCTTCGACCACCTGATCGCCATCGTGCCGGAGTTCGGGCTGCGGCTGTTCCAGCAGCCGGCCGGCGCCGACGTGGCCGCGCTGCGGCCCGCCGGCTGAGCTTCATCGGCGCCCGCGTTCAGCCCTTCGGGATGCGGATGGCCGTCGCGACGATGTGATACTCGCTGCCGCCGCCGGCCTCGGCAGGCGCCTCGCCGAGATCCTTACGGTAGTGCTTTGCCTGGGCCTCGGTGATCTCGCGCCGCTCGAAGGTGCCGTTCAGCAGTACCTCCTTGCCGGCGGAGTCGGTCGGGATGAAGAAGCCGTAATCCCTGAAGGTGATGCGCGCCACCGCGTCGCCGTCACGGGCGATGAAGAAGCAGCCTTTCTTGCGACAGACCTTCGCGACGCGGGTGGTCAGCGTAATCTCGCGGCCGAGGTACTCCTCGCCGGCGGCGACGAGATCACCCAGCGGCATTGCCGATTCCGCCGAGACCACCGGGGCGCCGAACTCCTCGTAGTCGTCCGTGACGGTGACGGGCTCCGACAGGCGCACGGCGCCTTCGTCGTCGGCCGCCGCGAGCGCAGCGGGAGCGAGGGCGAGGCACAGCAGGAATCGGGCAAGTCGGGTCATCGGTCTTCTCCTTCCGTTGGCGGACCGATTCTATCGCCGCGTCGCCCCGCGCGGGAAGCGCCGGCTCGCGCTATCATGAGCCGGAGCAAAGAGGAGAAGCAAGATGATGAACGGAGAGATGGGCGGCGGCGGGTACCTGATGATGCTGGTATGGGCTGTCATCGTGGTGGTCCCTTTCTGGCGCATCTGCCAGAAGGCGGGCTACCCGGGAGCGCTGGGGTTGCTGATCGTCGTCCCGCTGGTGAATCTCGTCTTCCTCTACTATCTGGCCTTCGCCACCTGGCCGGCGCACAAGGCCGCGGCGCCGACCGGCGGCCCCGGCTGAGCAATGCCGGCTACGGCCGCAGCACCGGGCGTTCAGGGGAGATAGACGGCCTCGAGGGTGGCAATGGCGGCGCCCTCACCGTCGAACAGCTCCAGCACCTGGCCGTTGATGCGCCAGCTGCGGGTGGCGGCGAGCACCTGCTTCAGCGTGTCCTCCCGCGCATCCAGCGGCGGCGGGCAGGCCATCCGCGTGGTCGCGCCGCCGGTGAAGGTAAGCCGGTCACCCGCCACCTCGTAGCTGCCGATGAGCTGGTTGCAGCCGACGGTGGCCGCGTAGCGGCCTGCGTCGCCCCGCAGGATCAGGTGCGGCTCGCGCCGGTTGTCGACCACGGGCGCCGGTTCGCCTTCGAGCTTCACGATACGCCAGTAGGTATTGGGCAGGCTGGCCTCGCTCATGGCTCTCTCGCAGTTCTGTGACGGCAACAGGCGGATGAAGCGCCGTACCACCACGGTGGGTATCAGTCGGTCCCCCTCCATGGCCGGGCGCTCCGTGATGGCCCCTTCGAGTGCGGCCAGGAGCGGGGCGCCCGGCCCGGGCTTGTCCGCGGCCAGGTAGGCGCGTTCCAGTTCGATGTAGGCACCTTCCATGGCGACGGGGTAGGAGCGGCCGGTGAGGCACTCCTCGAAGCGGGGCGCATCTGCCATGTAGGTGAACATGCCGCGCATGGGCAGTTCCAGGTCCAGGCGTTCCAGCGAGCTCTCGCTGGTGAGTTCGTAGGGCAGGCCGGATTCGATCGGCCGGCCGCTGACGTCCAGCTGACGCAGTGTGCGCGGCCCCTCCACCGAAAACTGCAGCGGCATCTCGTGGCCGCCGTAGAGCAGGATGGCGTTTTTCGCCGGGTCCTTGCGCCAGCGGCCGATATCGGACTCCTCGAAGTCCCGGTCGAGCCACTCCCGGTGCAGATGGAAGACGCCGTCGGGCCAGAGGTTCAGGCGGTAACGGATGCCCGGGCAGTCGGCGCAGGGCAGGGTGCCGGTCCAGGTGGCCGGCAGCGCCAGGCCGGCGACCAGCCGTGCTTCGTCCCGGATTGCGGGGGTGCCGGCGGTATCCGCTGCAGCGCTGCTATTGCTGCCGTCGCTGCGGTCGGTCGCGCAACCCGCCGCCAGCAGCAGGGCCGCGAGGAAGGGAACGATCCTTGTCATCGGTATCCTCCGGCGGTGTTCCGGCCGACAGTCTTACCCGCGATGACGAGCCGCGCAAGAGGCCGGCGGCTCAGGCCTCCGGGGCGATCACGTAGGCGCCTTCCTCGTCGTGGATCTCGCGCCCGGTGACGGGGGGATTGAAGGTGCAGACCAGCTTCAGCTCGGTGATGGCGCGCAGGGTGTGTTTGTCGTGCTTGTCCAGCGCGTACAGGGTGCCCGGCTCGATGGCGAACTTCTCGCCCGTGTCCCGGTTGATGATCTCCCCGGTGCCCTGGTAGCAGTACACCGCCTCGAGGTGGTGCTTGTACCACATGTCGAACTCGAGTCCCGGCGGGAAGGTGGTCTCGTGCATCGAGAAGCCCATGCCGTCCTGCGCGAGCAGGAATCGCACGCTGGTCCACCCTGCCGGGCTCTTCACTTCGCGCTCGGTGCCTTCCAGGTCCTTGAGACGTACGATCTTCATGCTTCCTCCTCGGTCTTTCCCCGGTATTCGATGGCTCGCGATGGCGCTCGGCGCGGCGCGAGACAAGCCTCTATCCTGTCACAGATCGCGCCGGCCCACAAAAACTTGCTGCGATCAGGCGCAAAATAGCCGGTAAATGCCGGGAAATCGCCGTTAGCGCGATGTGTTAGGGTAATGGACCCCCTGGCAGCATGGAGGATTCGTGGAAAAGAACCCCGACAAAGGCTACGTGG
>CAYQZN010000331.1:0-3144 GCA_964421805.1 uncultured Woeseiaceae bacterium | reverse complement strand
CCGTGTGGCAGGTGGAGCAGCGACGGGTGATCCGGTCGCCCTCGACCGTCTCGAGTTCCCGGTTGTGGCAGCGGAAGCAGCCCGGAGACTGCTGATGACCGATGTGGTTCGGATAGGTGTTCCACCACACCTTCATGTGGGGGAAGACGTTCACCGAGTACAGATCGCCCAGGGTCGCTCCCGCCTGTTCGATGGCAACCGCCTTCTCCGCGGCGATTTCCGGATAGTTCTCCTCGTAATAGGCGGCCAGCTCTGCAGCGAGGGTCGTCCGCGCCTCATCGATGGTTTCGAACTTCTGATCGATGATGCGCACGGCCTCCCGTTTCACGAACGGCAGCGACTGATCGATGCGGCCGTCGTGGATGGCGTTGTCCACTTCTTCCTCGGGCTGGCGGTACTGGTGGCTGGGCCGGTTGTGGCAATCGACGCAGTCCATGGTGCGCCACAGGCCGTCGTCCTCCGGCGCGTCAGGCTTCAGCCACACCTTCTCCGTGCCGTCCGGACGCACCAGGCGCACCTCGTAGATGTCCTCACGGGTCTTGTCCGAGCGATAGCGCACCTCGTTCTCCGGCGCCACGTGCCAGTGGATGCCGGTGGATTCACGGCCGTTGGCGCCGCCCACCTTCAGCAGGACGGCCGTCTTCAGCTCGGTGTTCTCCTCGTTTTCGTCGTAGGTGGTCGTGATCTCCAGCTTGTCGCCGTGGAACTTGGAGGGCCAGTGGCACTGCTCGCAGGTCTCCCGGGCCGGACGCAGGTCGTGCAGCGGGGTCTCGATGGGCCGCGGATAGAGGTCGAAGGCCACGGCGACCATCTGCCATGCGCCGTCCAGCTTGGACTTCACGAACCAGTCGGCGCCGGGGCCGATGTGGCACTCGGCGCAGGTCACCCGGGAGTGGGGCGAGCGCTGGTAGGCCGTGTACTCGGGCTCCATCACCGAATGGCAGGCCATGCCACAGAATTCCACGGACTCCATCACCTCGACGCCCTTGTACGTGGCGCCGGCCAGCACCACGATATTCAGCACGGTGAGGCCGAGGAAGACCATCAGCGCGCCGCGGGTCTTCGGCGTGTTGAGGTCGATGACCGGGAACGGTCCGCGGCCCTCGTATTCCGGGTGTTTCCGCATACGCCGGCGCTCGAAGTAGATGCCGACGGGAACGAGGATCAGGCCGAAGGCGAAGATCGCCGGAAGAACCAGGAAGGTAAGGATGCCCAGGTACGGTCCGCCCTGGTGCCCGATCGACTCCACGAAATACAGCGTGATGATCAGTACTGCGCTGACCAGCGCCACGGCGCAGCCGATCAGGCTGATCCAGTTACGCGTGATGGAGGCGAAGAAATGTCTGGACATGAGTCCCCCCGGGGTTAGGAAAATGCCGATGCGGCAGACGAAGCTGCCGCAGCATCGCAAGATGCTACGGCAGCCCCGTGTTCAGGGGAGTAAGGGTTCTCCGCAACGTCGCCGCGGATCCCGCAGGCGCTACGGCACCCCCAGGCCATGGGTGAACAGGGCCACGAAGATGGCCACCGCCAGTGCCAGCCCGATGGCCAGCATCGCGAAGCCGAAGATATAGACCCACATCATCTCGTAGCGGGTCGGCGCGGGCCGGAGATTCTGCTCCAGTGTGCCGTTCTCGACCATGCGCTGGTACTCCCTCGGACGCTCTTCCTTGAATTTCTCGAGTGACATCCGGCCCGTGAAGACCACCGGATCCATCGGGAAGCTCTCCGGACGCAGATGCGTGTGGAAGAAGTGGAACAGGAAGATGAAGCCCGTAGCCAGCAAGGCCTCGTCGCTGTGCACCACCAGCGCGGCGTTGATGCTCCAGCCCGGCAGGAAGCTCGTGAAGAACTGCGGGAACCAGAGCATCAGGCCGGACAGGCCGATGATCATGACACCCCAGAAAACCGCCAGGTAATCGAACTTCTCCCAATAGGTCCAGCGGTCACCCTGTGGGCGCGGGCCGAGGTACAGGAAGTAGCGGACATTGCCGATCAGGTCCTTCACGTCCTGCAGCTGCGGCGTCATGGAGTTCGGGCCCCAGAACAGGCCGCGCTCGCCCTTCATGAACCAGCGGATGATCAGATGCACCACATGGAAACCCATGTAGCCGAAAGTGCCGACGGCGGCAATGCGGTGGATGATGCCGGCCGCCTCCACGCCGCCCAGCAGGTTCATCAGGTTCTGCGCCCAGGGTGCCGTCGGGAACTTCAGCGGCAGGCCTGTGAGGGCGAGCAGCAGGAACGTGACGATGATCACGATGTGCATGAAGATGTAGATGCCCGAGAAGCGCCGGACATACTGGCCGTCGTCGACATGGCTCTTCAGGTCGCCGTACTCGCCTCGCAGCGTGCCGACGAAGGAGCGCTGCAGCCAGAGCAGGTCGTGGATGCCGAAGAAGGCGAATACGCCGACCAGCAGCACCAGCATGAACATGTAGATGTAGAAGACCCAGGGATTGTCCTCCGGGTCGCTCGGGTTGTTGTGGACGCCGATCTCCAGGAAGTTGCCGGAGGCGCCCTCGTGGCAGGCGCCGCAGGTCTCGGCGAGGTTGTCCGGGTGGATGCTCGAGCGCGGGTCGTCCGCCGGCAGGTTCTTGTGCGGCGTATGGCAGTCGGAGCACGTGGCCGACGTCTGCAGGCCGAGCGAGGTGAACTTGCCGTGGAAGTTCCACTCGTAGCTGTTGTACTTGTCGTCGTGGCAGTCGCCGCATTCGCCGGACATCATCAGGCGGGTCTCGCCGATATTCGGATCCTGGATGTCGTGTGAGCTGTGGCAGTCGGTGCAGACCGGGCCCGCGGCGCTGCCTTCCTGCCAGATCGTGCCGTGGGCGTTTTCGCTCAGCCAGGTGTTGAACACGCCCACGTGACAATCGCCGCACATCTCCGGTGAGTTCTTGTGCGAGGTCGGGGCGCGCTCGTTGTCGATGGCGAAGATGCGGTGGTCGCCGTGGCAGTCGCTGCAGGAGGGCGCGCTGACCAGCCCGGAGCGCAGCAAGCCGCGCCCGTGGACGCTGTCGATGAAACCGTCGATCAGGCCTTCGGGCTCGCTGTGGCACTCACCGCAGGTCTCGACCTGGTTGAACGGCGAGACCTCGGAGGCGAGATCGTCCACCTTGTGCACGGCATGCGCCTCGCCGTGGC
>CAYQZN010000330.1:0-3150 GCA_964421805.1 uncultured Woeseiaceae bacterium | reverse complement strand
GGAAATAGAGCAGCACCGCCTTCTTCAGCCAGTCGTTCACCACCCAGCCGTCCGGCCCCGGCTCGGCCACCCGGGCGCGGCCGCCGTCCAGCTCGGCCAGTGCGGCCTGGACGGCATCGGCCACCGCCGTATCCCCGGGACGGAGTTCGGCACGGCGCTCCCACGCCTGCTCGATGGTGTCGCGGATATCGCTCATTGTCGTTCCTCTTGCGTCGCTCTTGTTCGTCGGTGCGGCCGGGCCAGGGCGAACTCGCGGATGCGCCGGGCCGCCTCCACGCAGTCTTCGGGCGGTGCCACCAGCGACAGCCGCAGGCGCCCGGCGCCCGGGTTCGCGCCGCCCGCCTCGCGGCCCAGGTAGGACCCCGGCAGCGTCACCACGTTGGTGGCGGCGAAGAGTTCCCGCGCATAGCGCTCGTCGTCGCCGTCGACGCCGACCCAGAGATAGAACGAAGCCGCCGGCGCCTCAACGTCGAGGACGTCGGCGAGCAGGGGCGTGACTTCGCGGAATTTGCGCGCATAGAGGCGGCGGTTGGCTTCCACGTGGGCGTCGTCGGCCCAGGCCGCCGCGCTCGCTCGCTGGGTGGGCACGGGCATGGCGCAGCCGTGATAGGTGCGGTAGCGGCGGTAGTCGGCCATGATCCGCGCGTCGCCGGCGACGAAGCCGGAGCGCAGCCCGGGGATGTTGGAGCGCTTCGACAGGCTGTGGAAGGCGATGCAGCGGGCGTAGTCGTCCCGGCCGAGGTCGCGGCAGACCTCCAGCAGCGAGACCGGGGCCTCGTCCAGATAGATGTCGGCATAGCACTCGTCGGCCGCGATCACGAAGTCGTGCCGGTCGGCCAGCTCCAGCAGTTGCCGGTAGAAGGCGGCGTCCAGCACGGCGCCGGTGGGATTGCCGGGCGAGCAGACATAGACCAGGGCCGTCCGCGCCCAGACCCGCTCGGGCACGTCCGCCAGGCGGGGACGGAAGCCGCTCTCCGGCAGGGTGGGCAGGTACCAGGGCTCGGCGCCGGCGAGCAACGCCGCGCCCTCGTAGATCTGGTAGAAGGGGTTCGGCATGGCCACGTAGCTGCCGGCGCCCGGGTCGACCACGGCCTGGGCGAAGGAGAACAACCCTTCCCGCGTGCCGTTCACGGGCAGAATGCCGGTGCCCGGATCCACGCGGACGCCGAAGCGCCGCAGCAGCCAGTCTGCGCAGGCCTCGCGCAGCTGATCGAGCCCCAGCGAGACCGGATAGACGCCGGCTCCCTCGGCCAGCGCCGCCTCCAGGGCTTCCAGGATGAAAGCGGGCGTCTCGTGGCGGGGTTCGCCGATGGACAGCGGTATGCGGCTGAGTCCGGCCGGCGGCTCGACGCCCGCCAGCAGCTCGGCGAGCTGCTCGAAGGGGTAGGGGTGCAGGCGCCGGATGCGGGGGTTCATGGTCAGGCCGCCGCGCCCAGCCGCTGGTCGAGCGTGCGGCTGAGCGCCTCGCGCACCGCGGGGTCGAGCGGCCGCTGGTCGTGCCCGGTCAGGTAGAACACGTCCTCGGCACGCTCGCCGATGGTGAGGATCTTTGCCGCCTTGATCTCGACGCCCAGCTCGCGGAAGACCTTGCCCACCGCCAGCAGCAGCCCGGGCCGATCGCCGGCGACCAGCTCCATGATGGTCCGCCCGCCGGCGGTGTCGTCGGCGAAGCTGATCTGGGTGGGCGTGCGGAACATGCGCACCTGCCGCGGCGCGCGCCGGGTGACGCGGGCGTCCCAGTCGTCGCCCCGGCGCACCACCTGCGTCACGCGGGTCAGGATCTCCTCCAGGCGGTCGCCGTCCGGCGGCGCCTCCGCCTGGCCGACCTCCATGACGATATAGGTATCCATGCTGTAGCCGTTGCGGGTGGGCGTGATGCGGGCATCCAGGATGCTGAGCCCGAGTTCGTCGATCACCGCCGTGGCGTTGGCAAAGGTGTGGTAGCGCTGGGGCGTGTACAGGAACAGGGCGATGCCGCCGGTGTCCTCCAGTGCGCGAACGGCGATGAGCGGCTGATCCAGCTCGT
This sequence comes from uncultured Woeseiaceae bacterium, assembly GCA_964421805.1. Classification (GTDB taxonomy): domain Bacteria; phylum Pseudomonadota; class Gammaproteobacteria; order Steroidobacterales; family Woeseiaceae; genus Lentisalinibacter. The sequence goes on along the minus strand of CAYQZN010000330.1, from coordinate 1,124 downwards.
CCCTGTGCGCGGCCATGAACTCGGTCTGCCAGGCGATCTCGTCGGCGCCGTGACGGAGGAAATACTCCGGATTCTGCAGGGCCCAGACCCGATCGATGTCCGCGTCGGCGACCCCGGCTGACGCCAGTGCCGCGCGGGCCTCGCGCTGGGTCTCGGCGATCAGCTCGTCCTTGTCGATGGGGTTCTCCAGCCCGCGGCGCAGCGCCCGCTTGGTCAGCTCGTACAGGTCCTGGAACAGGCTCGCCTTCCACGAGTTCCACAGCTTGGGGTTGGTGCCGCGCACGTCCGCCACGGTCAGCACGTACAGGTAGTCGAGGTGGGTCTGGTCGCCCACCAGCGCGGCGAACTCGTTGATCACCGCCGGGTCGCTGATGTCCTTCTTCTGCGCGGTGGTGGACAGGGCCAGGTGGTGGCGCACGAGCCAGGCGACCATGCGGGCCTCGTAGCGGGACAGGCCGTGCTCCAGGCAGAAGGCCTCGGCGTCGACCGCGCCGAGCTCGGAGTGATCGCCGCCGCGGCCCTTGGCGATGTCGTGGAACAGTCCGCCCAGGTAGGCGATCTCCGGCTTCTCCAGTGCCTGCATCACCGCGCTCGGGTGCGGGTACTCGTGGTCGAACTGGTGCAGCCTGAAGCGGCGCAGGTTGCTGACGACGAACAGGGTGTGGGCGTCCACGGTGTAGGCGTGGAAGAGGTCGTACTGCATGCGCCCGACGATGCGCCCGAAGGAGGGAATGTACAGCCCCAGCACGCCGTACAGGTTCATGCGCCGCAGCTCATGGGTGACGCCCCGGGGCGCGCGCAGGATCTCCAGGAACAGCCGATGGTTGCGCGGGCTCTGGCGGAACTCCTCGTCGATGAGATGCAGGCTGCGCTTGATCAGCCCCACGGTCCACGCGCTGACGCCCTTGATGTCGCTGTGGGTCTGCAGCAGCGTGAACAGCTCCAGCAGCGCGGAGGGGTCGCGCTCGAACACCTCGTCGTTGGCGGTCTGCAGGAAGCCGTTGCGCACCTGGAAGCGCTCGTTCAGCGGCACGGGCTCCGCGTCCGGGTCGAGCAGGATGGCCTCCTGGAACAGCTGCAGCAGGATCTCGTTCAGCCGCGACAGCTCCATCACGGTGCGGTAG
>CAYQZN010000329.1:0-3156 GCA_964421805.1 uncultured Woeseiaceae bacterium | reverse complement strand
AGCCGAGCTGGATGTCGACGATGCGCCGGATGTGCTCGCGGCCCAGCGGGTGGAACACCACCACGTCGTCCACCCGGTTGATGAACTCCGGACGGAAGTGCTGGGAGACCACCTCCATGACCTCGCCCTTCATCTTCGCGTAGTTCTCCTCGCCGGCCAGCTCCTGGATGCGCTGCGAGCCCAGGTTCGAGGTCATCACGATGACGGTGTTGCGGAAGTCCACCGTACGGCCGTGGCCGTCGGTGAGCCGGCCGTCATCCAGCACCTGCAGCAGGATGTTGAATACGTCCGGGTGGGCCTTCTCCACCTCGTCCAGCAGGATGACCGAGTACGGCCGGCGCCGCACCGCCTCGGTGAGGTAGCCGCCTTCCTCGTAGCCGACGTAGCCCGGCGGCGCACCGATCATGCGCGCTACGGAGTGCTTCTCCATGAACTCGGACATGTCGAGACGCACCATCGCCTCGTCCGTGTCGAACAGGAACTCGGCCAGCGCCTTGGTGAGCTCGGTCTTGCCGACGCCGGTCGGGCCGAGGAACAGGAACGAACCGATGGGCCGGCGCGGGTCCGACAGACCGGCGCGGGAGCGGCGGATGGCATTGGACACGCTCACCACGGCCTCGTCCTGCCCGACCACGCGCTTCCTCAGCGCGTCTTCCATCTGCAGGAGCTTTTCCTTCTCGCCCTCCAGCATCTTCGACACCGGAATGCCCGTCCACTTGGACACCACCTCGGCCACCTCCTCTTCGGTGACCTTGTTGCGCACCAGCGTCGGCTTGGCGGTCTGCTCGGAATCCGCGGCACTCTCCAGCTGACGCTCGAGCTCCGGGATCTTGCCGTACTGCAGCTCGGACATGCGGGTGAGGTCGCCGGCACGGCGCGCGGTCTCCAGCTCCAGGCGTGCCCGCTCCAGCTCCTCCTTGAGATGGGTGGTGCCCTGCATGGCCGCCTTCTCGGATTTCCAGATCTCTTCCAGGTCCGAGTACTGCTTCTCCAGATCGGACAGCTGCTCCTCGAGGTCGTCCAGCCGGCGGCGGGAGGCCTCGTCGGATTCCTTCTTCAGCGCCTCGCGCTCGATCTTCAGCTGGATGATGCGCCGCTCGAGCCGGTCCATGGCCTCGGGCTTGGAGTCGATCTCGATGCGGATGCGCGAGGCCGCCTCGTCCACCAGGTCGATGGCCTTGTCCGGCAGCTTGCGGTCGCTGATGTAACGGTGCGAGAGCGTGGCCGCGGCGACGATCGCCGGGTCGGTGATCTCGACCCCGTGGTGCACCTCGTAGCGCTCCTTCAGGCCGCGCAGGATGGCGATGGTGTCCTCCACCGTCGGCTCGGAGATGAGCACCTTCTGGAAGCGCCGCTCCAGGGCTGCGTCCTTCTCCACGTACTGGCGGTACTCGTCCAGCGTGGTGGCGCCCACGCAGTGCAGCTCGCCGCGGGCGAGCGCGGGCTTCAGCATGTTGCCTGCGTCCATGGAGCCTTCGGCCTTGCCGGCGCCCACCATGGTGTGCAGTTCGTCGATGAACAGGATGATCTGCCCCTCCTGCTTGGAGAGGTCGTTCAGCACGGCCTTCAGCCGCTCTTCGAACTCGCCGCGGAACTTGGCGCCGGCGATCAGCGCGCCCATGTCCAGCGACAGAATGCGTTTGCCCTTCAGGCCCTCCGGCACCTCGCCGTCGACGATGCGTTGCGCGAGGCCCTCCACAATGGCGGTCTTGCCGACGCCGGGCTCGCCGATCAGCACCGGATTGTTCTTGGTCCGGCGCTGCAGGATCTGGATCGTGCGGCGGATCTCGTCGTCGCGGCCGATGATGGGGTCGAGCTTGCCCTGCTCGGCCCGCTCGGTGAGATCGATGGTGTATTTCTCCAGTGCCTGGCGGGTCTCCTCGGCGTTGGGGTCGTTCACCTGGGCGCCGCCGCGCATCTCCTCGATGGCCTTCGTCAGTGCGCCCTTCACCACGCCCGCCTCGGCGAGGGTCTTGCCCAGCGCGCCCTTGTCTTCGACCGCCGCCAGCACGAACAGCTCGCTGGAGATGTACTGGTCGTTGCGCTCCTGGGCCAGCTTGTCGGTGACGTTCAGCAGCTTGCCGAGATCGTTCGACAAGTGCACCTCGCCGCCGGTGCCCTCCACGCTCGGCAGCCGGTCGATGGCCTCGCCGAGCTGGGAGCGCAGCATGTTCACGTTGGCGCCGGCGCGGGTCAGCAGGCTGCGCACGGTGCTGCCCTGCTGGTCCAGCAGCGCGACCATCAGATGCACGGGCTCGATGAACTGGTGGTCCTGTCCGACCGCCAGCGACTGGGCATCGGCCAGCGCCATCTGGAATTTGCTTGTCAGTTTGTCCATTCGCATGGGCTAGTCCCCCGGATCGGGATGTTCTCAACTGGTTCGGAAATGGTGCCGGAAGCCGCGGTTTCAAGCGCCGGCGCGGCCTCGGTGGCCATCGGCACCGCCCCGCCGCCGGGCCCTCAGCCCCGAATCCAGACCAGGCTGGCCTGACGGCCGCAGTCGCCGTCGCGCCGGTAGGAGAAGAAGCGCTCGGACTCGTCGTGGGTGCAGAAGCCGCCGCCGCTCACCGTCACGCCGGCGGCCTCGAGCTCCCGCCGGGCCAGGCCCGCCAGATCCGCCTGCCAGCGGCCGCGGTCGTTGGGCGCGAAGAAGGCGGCATTGACCACGTCCCGGGCGATGAAACGCTCTCGCACCTCGCCGCCCACCTCGAAGGCGGGCTGGGCGATGGCGGGACCGAGCCAGGCGAGCAGTTCCGCCGGCGGAGTCTCCATGGCGGCCAGGGCCGCCGCGACGACGCCGTCCGCGAGCCCGCGCCAGCCGGCATGCACGGCCGCCACCTCGTCGCCCCGGCGGCTCGCGAGCAGCACCGGCAGGCAGTCGGCGGTGAGTACGGCGCAGACCACGCCCGGCTCGCGCGTGACGGCGGCATCCGCCTCGGCCGGCGTGCCGCCTGGCCGGGCCTCCACCACCCGGGTGCCGTGCACCTGGGCGAGCCAGGCCGGCTCGCCGGGCAGCTCCAGCGCCCCGGCCAGCCGGCGCCGGTTCTCCGCCACGGCCGCCGCGTCGTCGCCGACGTGGCCGCCCAGGTTGAGGGCTGCAAACGGGCCGGCACTGACGCCGCCGGCGCGGGTGGTGGCCGCCGCGGCGACGGCCGC
>CAYQZN010000328.1:0-3165 GCA_964421805.1 uncultured Woeseiaceae bacterium | reverse complement strand
GTCGAGGTCGCAATCGGCGCAGTGGAGCCGGTCGGAGAAGCGGCGCTGCACGCCGTCGGCGTCGTGGTCGTACAGACGCACGTGCCCGTCGCCCCGGCGCATCGCCGACTCGACGCTCTCGGTGAAACGGCTGCGGTTTTCGTCCGTCACGCGGAGGCGGTCGGCTACCACGTAGAGGGTACGCCCCTCGGTCTCCTGCACGCGCAGATAGCCCTGGGCCTCGAGGTAGCTGCGGATCTCGGCCTCGCTGAAGTTCTCCGGACGCTCCACCGGGAAGGTGATGACGGCGCGGTGGCCCGCCCAGTCGTCGCCGAGCTCGGTCCAGACCGATTCCGGATGGTCCCGGCGCACCGGCCGGCCGCAGCCGCTGCAGTACAGCGTGGCGGCGCGGGCATACAGGAGCTTCAGGTGATCGTTCAGCTCGGTCATCGTGCCCACGGTGGAGCGCGAAGTGCGCACCGGGTTGGTCTGGTCGATGGCGATGGCCGGCGGTATGCCTTCGATGCGTTCGGCGGCCGGCTTGTCCATGCGGTCCAGGAACTGCCGGGCGTAGGGCGAGAAGGTCTCCACGTAACGCCGCTGGCCCTCCGCGTAGACGGTGTCGAAAGCCAGTGACGATTTGCCCGAGCCGCTCACGCCGGTGATGACGGTGAGTTCGTTCAGCGGGATCTCGATGTCGAGGTCGCGCAGGTTGTTCTGTCGCGCGCCGCGGATGACGATGCTGTCGGCAGCCATAAGCTCCGGGTTCCGGGTGGGCGTGGGGGACGGGCGGGCCACGACCATGATGGCGGCCCGCCGGGCTGGATGAGATGGTACCGCAACGGCGGTTGGACAGGAGCGGGACAGCCTCCGGCGGGCTCGTCCCGCGCCGGCCCACGCCTGACCCGGGCCCCGGGTTTCCTGTATAACGTCGGCATGGGTGCCTACAGGATCCGGCCGCAACCCCCCGGCAACAACAGTCTCATCCCCACGGTCATCTTCACGCTGCTGGTAGCGAACGGCCTGGCCTTCGCCGCCCAGAACGCCTCCCGGGAGATGTTCGTGACCCTGCTCGGGTCGCTCGCGCTGTGGCCGGCCGGCTCCGAGTATTTCGCGCCCTGGCAGTTCGTCACCTACGGCTTCCTGCACGGTGATCTGACCCACCTGCTGTTCAACATGTTCACGCTGTGGATGTTCGGCCGCGACATCGAGCGTTTCTGGGGGCCGCGTTATTTCGCGGTCTACTATCTGGTCTGCGTCGTGGGGGCGGGCATCGTGCAGCTGCTGGTGGCCATGTTCCAGCCGGAGGTCTATCCCACCATCGGCGCATCGGGCGGCGTCTTCGGCATCCTGCTGGCCTACGGCCTCATGTTCCCGAACCGGCAGATACTGCTGCTGATTCCGCCGATCCCGATGAAGGCGAAATATCTGGTGATTCTGTTCGGCGTCCTGGAACTGATGTACGGCGTCACCGGCATGCAGCCCGGCGTTGCTCACTTCGCCCATCTGGGCGGCATGCTGTTCGGCTTCCTGCTGATACAATACTGGCGCCGGGCGCGCTGAGGCGGCGACGTTGCCGGCCTGAATTCACTAATAGAATCAATACCTCAATCGACAGGGAGCGATCCATGGGAGAGTATCGGAAGGGTCTGGCGGCGGCAGCGGCCTGTGCCGTCCTGCTGGCGGCCTGCGGCGGCGAGTCTCCGCCGCCGATGGAGCAGAAGTCCGCCGCGGAGCCGGCCGCGGCGCAGCCGCAGGCACGCCAGACGGCGGGCAGCACACTCCGGGCGATCGCCCGCATGGAGCCGAAATCCGGTTCCTCCGTGAGCGGCGCCGTGGTCTTCACCGCCTTCGAGGGGCCGATGGTGATGGGCGGCGTGCTGGACGGGGGCGAGCCGGGCACCAATGCCATCCATATCCACGAGGTGGGTGACTGCAGCGCCGCGGACGGCACCTCGGCCGGGCCGCACTTCAATCCCGCGGGCGCTCCCCACGGCTCGCCCGACGACCCCGACGACCAGCACCACGCCGGCGACCTCGGCAATATCACCTTCGACGAGCACGGCCAGGCCCGCTTCGACCGGCTACTGGGCGAGGAACTCACCTTCGAGGGCGAGACCGGCATCGTCGGCCGCTCGGTGATCGTGCATGCCGAGCCCGACGACTTCGAGACCCAGCCCACCGGCGCCGCCGGCGCGCGCATCGCCTGTGGAGTGATCGAGCTGCTGCAGTGACCCGGGCGCCGCACGCCGTCGCGGCCATGGCGGCCGCGTGCGTCGGCCTGCTGCCGGCGCTGCCGGCCGCGGCCGGCGACGACGGTCTGTCGGCGGAGGAGATCGTCGCCGCGGTGTACGAGGCGAACGGCGGCGAGACGTGGCGGCGGCCGGAGACGCTGTACCTCGAGGGCTACGGTATCTTCTGGCCCGACGGCACCGAAGGCAGCCGGGTCGTGGCCGACCGCTACCGCATGTGGCGCGAGTATGCGCCCGACAGCGCCGATGCCCATCTCGCCAACGGCAAGGTGCGCATCGACAGCCTCGTGGACGAGACGACCATGTTCCGGATCGCCTTCGACGGCGAGACCGCCTACAACGCCGACGGCCCGATTCCCGGCGGTGCGGCCAGTCCCCAGTGGAAGAACTCGTTCGGCTTCGGGATCATCCGCTACGCCCTCGACGAGGGCTTCACCCTGACGCGGCTGCCCGACGATACCGTGGAAGGGCATCCCGCCTTCTTCGTGCGCGTCAGCGACCCCGCCGGTTCGGAGACGATCTTCGGTATCGACAGGGACGACTACGCGGTGCGCATGGTGGCATTCGGGACGCCGAAGGGCTGGCATCACCGCTACTATTCCGACTTCGTCACCGCCGGGGACACCGGCTGGCGCCAGCCGCGCCTGGTGCGCCTGTACTACGACGGCGTCAAACAGAACGAGATCCACTGGCAGGTCTTCCGCGTGAACGAGCCGGTGGCGGACGGGGTCTTCGTGCTGCCCGCCGAAGACTGAGGGCCCGGACCCGACCATGGTGCGCCGGATCGCGCTGTATGCCGGGCCGCTTGCCGCCCTTGCCGTCTTCCTCCTGCTGCAGGCGCGCGGCGCCTCCGCCGACGTGGCCTGGACCGCCGCCGTAACCACGCTCTGTGCCGTCTGGTGGATCTTCGAGCCGATCCCCATCCCGGCCACCT
>CAYQZN010000327.1:0-3176 GCA_964421805.1 uncultured Woeseiaceae bacterium | reverse complement strand
CCTCCGCGGCGCTGCCCGGCCTCGCGGGAGACATACGCCGGGTGACCGCCCTCTACCTCGACACCCGCTACGCCGGGCGCCCGCGGACGGACGAGCTCGCCGCCGCCGTCAGACCACACTGGTCTCCACTTCGCGGCGCCTGGGCGGATGTACGCGCGAGAGCAGCGTGGCGCCGACGATGAACAGCGGCACGATGGCGAGGATCACCGCCTTGGGGCTATCGCTCACGGTGCTGGTCACGGCCACCAGGAACGGCCCCAGCACCGCGGCGAACTTCCCGATCATGTTGTAGAAACCGAAGAATTCGGCGGCCTTGTCCGGCGGCACCATCGCCGCATAGTAGGCCCGGCTCATGCTCTGCACACCGCCCTGCACCGTGCCGATCATGATGGCCATGGCATAGAACTGCCACACGTGCTCCAGATAGAAAGCCCACAGGCTCACGCCGATGTAGACGGTCAGAGCGATGTAGATGCCGCGCTTCGCCCCGATCTTCTCGCCCAGCCAGCCGTAGAACAGCGTCGCCGGGAAGCCGACGAAATTGGTGACCAGCAGCGCGGTGATCAGGTCGGCATTCGAGAAGCCGAGCCGCTGGCCGAAGTTCGTCGCCATCTGGATCATCGTGTGCACGCCGTCGATGTACAGCCAGAAGGCGATCAGGAACAGGAATATGTGGCGATAGCGGCGGATCTCGCGGAAAGTGTCGATCAGCTGGCGATAGCCCTCGCGCACAGCCCCTCCCACCGGTTTCTCTGGCAGTTTCCGCTCCTCCACGTAGAGCAACAGCGGGATGGTGAATACCGCCCACCAGACCGCCACCAGCAGAAACGCCACCCGCACCGCGACGTCAGGACCGGCCAGGCCGAAGGTTGCCGGATCACGCACCATCCACGTATTGAGCGCGAGCAGCATCGCGCTGCCGAAGTAGCCGAGCGCGAAGCCGAAGGCCGAAACCGACTCGAACTCCCCGGGTTTCGCCACGTTGTGGATGAGCGAGTCGTAGAACGAATTGGCGCTGTAGAACCCGACCGAGGCCAGCAGGTACAGGCCGATCGCCACCGGCCAGGCGCCCTCGGCGACGAAGTACAGCCCGCCGGTCATGACGATGCCGAGCAGGGCGAAGCCCGTGAGGAATTTCTTCCGCGTGCCGCCCCGGTCGGAGATGGCGCCGAGCACCGGCGCCAGGACGGCGACGATGAAGCTGGCGACGCCGCTGGTCACGGCGAGGCGGAAGGTGACGTCCGCGCCCACGTCACCGGAGCTCCAGTACTCGCCGAGGAAGATGGGGAACAGCACCGCCAGCACGGTCAGGGCGAAAGCGGAATTGGCCCAGTCGTAGAAGGCCCAGGCGAGTACCGGCCGGCGCAGCAGGCGGTGTGTCATGGGCCGGATCCCGTCCGGCTGCGGACCGGTACGGTCGTCATCCCGTCGTCATCCCGTCGTCGTCCTGTCGTCGTCCCCATCCTCATCCCCACCGTCATGCCAGGCTCCGGAGGCTCGCCGCGACGGCCCGACTATAGCAGGGGTGCGGCGGTTTACAGCTCCCGGGTGGCGTGGAAGCGGACGTCCGGCCAGCGTTCCTCGGCAAGCTGGAGATTGACCCGGGTGGGCGCGACGTAGACCAGCGCCTCGGTGTGGTCGAGGGCCAGATTGTCGTGATTGCGGCGGGTGAATTCCTCGCGCTTCTTCTCGTCCGGGAACTCGAGCCAGCGCGCCGTGTGCACGTTCACCGTGTCGAAGGTGCATTCCACGCCGTACTCGTCGCGCAGGCGTGCGGCGACCACGTCGAACTGCAGGATGCCGACGGCGCCCAGGATCAGCTCGTTGCTGCGCAGGGGCCGGAACAGCTGGGTGGCCCCCTCCTCGCACAGCTGGTCCAGCCCCTTCTGCAGCGCCTTCAGCCGCAGCGGGTCGCGCAGCACGGCACGGCGGAATATCTCCGGCGCGAAACTGGGAATGCCGCTGAAGACGAGTTCCTCGCCCTCCGAGAAACTGTCGCCGATGTTGATGGTGCCGTGGTTGTGGATGCCGATGATGTCGCCGGCCCAGGCCTCTTCCGCCGACTGGCGGTCGGCCGCCATGAACGTGATGGCCTCGGCCACCTTCACCGACTTGCCGAGGCGCACGTGGTGCACCTTCATGCCTTTCGCGAAGCGGCCGGAGCACAGACGCATGAAGGCGATGCGGTCCCGGTGCGCCGGGTCCATGTTCGCCTGGATCTTGAAGACGAAGCCGGTCAGTGCCTTCTCCGTCGGCTCGACGATGCGGCCGCCCGCCTCCCGCGGCCGGGGCGCCGGGGCGAGTTCCACGAAGCCGTCCAGCAGCTCGCGGACGCCGAAGTTGTTGACGGCCGAGCCGAAGAACACCGGCGTCTGCTGCGCCGCCAGATAGGCCGCCGGGTCAAGCTCCGGGCAGGCGCCGCGCACCAGCTCGACCTCCTCGTCGAAGGCGGCCGCCCGGTCGCCGAGGAACGCCCGCGCCTCGTCGGACGCCAGGCCCTCGATGACCCGGGTCCCGCCCGCCTTCTCCCGGCCCGCGCTCTCGTAGACGTAGATGCGGTCGTCCTGCAGGTGATAGACACCCCTGAGGTCCCGGCCCATGCCGATGGGCCAGGTCACCGGCGCGCACTGGATACCGAGCACGGATTCGATCTCGTCCAGCAGCTCGATGGGCTCTCGGCCCTCCCGGTCCAGCTTGTTGATGAAGGTGAGGATGGGCGTATCGCGCAGCCGGCAGACCTCCATCAGCTTCACCGTGCGCTCCTCCACACCCTTCGCGCAGTCGATGACCATCATCGCGGAGTCGACGGCGGTCAGCGTGCGGTAGGTGTCCTCCGAGAAGTCCTCGTGGCCGGGCGTGTCCAGCAGGTTGACGATGCGGTCCCGGTACGGGAACTGCATCACCGAGGACGTCACGGAAATGCCCCGCTCCTGCTCGAGCTTCATCCAGTCGGACGTGGCATGACGGCGCGCCTTGCGGCCCTTGACGGTGCCGGCGAGCTGTATGGCGCCGCCGAACAGGAGCAGCTTTTCGGTCAGCGTGGTCTTGCCGGCGTCCGGATGAGAGATGATCGCGAAGGTGCGCCGGCGCCGCACCTCCTGTTCCAGAGTGGCCATGGGTAAACCCGGGGGTCGGGAAAAAGGCGGCGAGTCTACCCGATGGGCCGCGGCCCTGCC
>CAYQZN010000326.1:0-3181 GCA_964421805.1 uncultured Woeseiaceae bacterium | reverse complement strand
TTCGGATTGGGCGGAGGTCCCCCGTTTCGCCCCGGGCCGGGTGTCGGGCTCGATCTCGGGCCGGAGCATCCGGGCGCACCCGTCCAGCGAAAAGTCTAGCAGGCAACGTGTTGAAAAAACGTGAACCCGTCCGCGCGGCACGGGTCCGATCAATGGCAGCGTGGTGTCGGCGACGGGACCCGCGCTCGCCGGCCGGCCCGCCGGACGCTATTATCTTTCCTCGCCGCCATCAGGCCATTGGCCGCGATTGGCGGATTATGCCAGCAAATAACGCCGCGCGGCCGGCACCTGCAGAACGGATACGGGAACATGCAGTTACACAGGAAGTTCACCCTCGTCGTCCTCGCCTCACTACTGGCCGCCTGCGGCGGCGGGGGAGGCGGTGACGGGGGAACCATCGCGCCGCCGAACGAGGCGCCCGTGGCGGATGCCGGAGCGGATCAGCAGGTGCGGGGCGGGGACACCGTCAGCCTCTCGGGGGCGGGTTCCTCCGACAGCGACGGGAGCATCACAGCCTATTCGTGGTCGCAGACGGCCGGCACTTCGGTGACCCTGCAGAATGCCTCCACGGCGAACCCGAGCTTCACTGCGCCGAACGTCGCCGAGACGCTGGAGTTTACCCTGACGGTCCGGGACAACGACAACGCCACGGACACCGACACCGTGGCCGTCACCATCGAGCCGAACGAGGCACCCACCGCCGATGCGGGCGGCGACCAGACGGTGAACGAGGGCAGCCTGGTCACGCTGGCCGGCAGCGGCACGGACCCGGACGGCACGATCGCGAGCTATGCCTGGGTGCAGGTGGGCGGAGCGTCGATCGGTCTGGGCGGCGCCGACACCGCCACGGCCACATTCGATGCGCCGGCCCTTGCGCTGGGCCAGACACTGACCGTGACCTTCGAACTCACCGTGACCGACAACAATGGTGCCACCGATACGGATGCGGCCACCGTCACGGTGAACGCCGTGGCCGGCATCAACATCCCGCCGGTGGCCAACGCGGGCCAGGACCGGGTGGTCTTCGGGACGCAGACGACGACGCTGGACGGGGCCGGCAGCAGCGATGCGGAACAGTCGACCTCGAGCCTCGACTTTCTGTGGGAGCAGACCGCCGGTCCCGCCGTCGCGATCACTGACGCGGGCCAGGCCCAGGCCACCTTCGTCGCACCGGACGTGACGGCGGATACGCCGCTGACTTTCCGCCTGACGGTCACCGACGCCGACGGCGCGAGCGACACGGACCTCGTCGAACTCACCGTACGGGAGGCGCCGGCATCCGTGACCATCAGTGGCAGGGTGCAGTTCGAGTTCGTGCCGCGCGGGCCTATCGGGACCGGGCTGGATTTCTCCGGCACGCAGGTCCGGCCGATCCGCGGCGCCACGGTGCAGGCGATCGCCGCTTCGGACGGTGCAGTGCTCGCCGAGGCGGTGGCGAGCGAGAACGGCGACTATTCGCTCACGGTGCCGTCGCTGACGGACGTCTTCGTGCGCGTGCGTGCAGAGCTGAAGCGCACAGGCGCCCCGGCGTGGGACGTCGAGGTGCGGGACAACACCGGCAATACTGCCGTGCCTCTCGAGCAGCGCCCGCTCTACGTGCTGGACGGTGGCACGGCGGACAGCGGCGGTGCGGATTCGACACGGAATCTCCTCGCGGAGACGGGCTGGACCGGTTCGGGTTACACGCAACCCCGGGCAGCTGCCCCGTTCTCGGTGCTGGACATCATCTACCAGGCGATGCAGCTCGTCACGGGCGTGAATCCGGGGGCGCAGTTCGCGCCGCTGGATGCGTTCTGGAGCGTGAACAACACCCCCAACGTGAGTACGAGGAACCTGGATACCGGTGAGATCGGTACCTCGTTCTACCGTGGCGACCTGGATTCGCTGTTCCTGCTCGGCGACGCGAACGCGGACACCGAGGAGTTCGACACCCACGTGGTGGCACACGAGTGGGGCCATTACTACGAGGACGTGCTGGCGCGTGCGGACAGCACGGGCGGACGGCACGGACTGGACGAACGGCTGGATGCACGGCTCGCCTTCGGCGAGGGCTGGGGCAACGCGGTCGCCGGCATGGTCATGAGCGACCCGCAGTACTTCGATACGTTCTTCCGTCTGACCGGGCAGACCAGTTTCGGCTTCAGTGTGGAGTCCGACGGCACGTTTGCACCGGGCTGGTACAACGAGTCCTCCGTGCAACTCATCCTGTGGGATCTGTTCGACGCCGCGGCCGACGGCAGCGACGGCCTGACGCTCGGTTTCGCGCCGCTGCACGAGGTACTGACCGGGCCGCAGCGGGTGACGCCGGCCTTCACCACGCTGTTCAGCTTCATCCACGAGCTGAAGCAGGCCAACCCTTCGGAGTCGGCGGCCATCGACAATATCGTCAGCGGCCAGAGCATCGATGTCATCGCTGACATCTGGGGCGACAGCGAGGCCGGCAACAACCCCGGCGCCACCGATCTGCTGCCGGTGCACGCCCAGCTGCAGCTCGGCAGTACGGTGACCGACCTGTGCGTGACGCGCCAGTTCGATCCGAACGAGGACGGCAACAAGCTGGGCATCTTCCGCTATCTGCGCTTCACGGTGAGTTCGACCGGCAACTACCGCATCTCGGTGACGACGACCAACCCGCCGAGCGCGCCGCAGGGGGAGCCCGCGCAATTCTCCGATCCGGACTTCTTCGTCCTGCGCTCGGGCGCGTTCATCGACCTGGGCGCGACCGGCACCCAGAACGCCGATTCTCTCGACCTGCCGAGCCTGCCGCCGGGCACCTATGTCATCGAATTGTTCGAGGCCGGCTTCCCGAACGTCTACGGCTTCACCACCGGCAGCGCCGATTTCACCCAGGACACCATGTGCTTCGACGTCTCTCTGAGCCAGTTCTAGGCGCCACCCACACCCCGTTGCGTAAGGGAACAGCCATGACCCACAGAATATCCATTCTCTCCGCCGGCCTGGCGTCGGCCGTTGCCGCACTCCTGCTGACCGGCTGCGGCAGCGAAGAACCATCCGTTACTGATCAACCGGTTGCGGATACTACCTCGACAGTGGCTGAGGATGTGCCGAAGAAAGCCACGGCGGCCGAGATCGCGGCGCGGCAGGGCGATTCCCCCGGCAAGCCGGTGGCCCCCATCGACATCGACTACGAGGTGCTGGGCGAGCCCCGGCCCGGCGAGCC
>CAYQZN010000325.1:0-3188 GCA_964421805.1 uncultured Woeseiaceae bacterium | reverse complement strand
TGCCGAGCCGGCCGGCCAGCGTCCTGCGGCCCGCTTTCAGGTCCGCGGCCGTGTCCCGCAGGTTATTCACCAGCAAGACCGCGGCGGCGTAACTGCCGATGGCGATGCCGGTCAGCAGAACGGCGATTCCCGGCAGCGTCTTCGCCTGCAGGTAATAGCTGCCGGCCACCGCGATCAGCCCGAAGAAGACGATGACGTAGACCTCGCTGAACGGTCCGTGCGACAGCGGTCGCGGACCCGAGGAATACGCATAGCCTGCCACCAGCGAGGCGAGACCGATCAGCAGAATTGGTACTCCCCCGACCACGATCAGGTAGATGCCGGCGAGCAGCGCCGCGGCGAAGCAGCCGACGGCGGCGCGCCGCACCTGCTTCGGCTGGGCCAGGCCCGCGCCGGTGATCCGCACGGGCCCGATGCGGTCCGGCCCGTCGGCCCCGCGCTCCCCGTCCCGGGCATCGTTGAACAGGTTGGTGCCGATCTGTATCAGCACCGCGCAGGCCAGCGTCACCACGAACGTAAGCCAGTCCGGGTTCACCCCCTGCGCCCACGCGAGTGCCGCCCCGACGGCGACCGGTACTGCGGCCATGGTCAGGGTGCGAGGCCGCATGCCGAGCAGCCAGATGTTCGGCGTTTTCGTGGCGTCGCCGTCCTCGCGGGTGTTGCCTGGTGTCGTCTTCATGCGGGACCGATCAGAACTCGTAGCGCAGCGAGGCCAGCAGTTCCCGCGGCCGGCCGTAGACCTGTTCCACGTAGGCCGCGGGCGTGTTGAACGCCGAGTTGCCGGTGACGAGATAGGTCTCGTCGAACAGATTGCGACTGGCCACCGTGAGCTGCCAGCGGCCCGAGGCCGGCACGAATGCGAACGAGGCGTTGACCAGGTGGAAGGCGGACTGGCGGATACGCGGGTCGTTCACCGCGTCGTGATATTCGCTGTCCTGCCACGACCAGTCCACGCGCGCGGTCACCTCGCCGAAGCGGCCGAGGCCCAGCCGGTAGGCGGTGCCGCCGGCCAGGCTCCACTGCGGCGCGTTAGCGAGCCGGTTGCGGAGTTCCACGCCGGTGTCCTGCGCCGCCTGGTTCAGGCGCCGGTAGCCCGTGTCGAGGTAACCCGCGGAGAAGCCGATCTCCCAGTCGGCCGACGCCAACCATTCCAGCTCGAGTTCGCCGCCGCGAACGCGGGCGTCGCCGGCGTTCACGGTCAGCGGGTTGAAGGACTCGCGCACGATGATCTGCAGGTCTTCGTAATCCGCATCGAACACGGCCAGGTTCGCACGCAGGCGGCCGCCGAACGACGAGGTCTTCAGGCCGAACTCCAGGCTGTCCACCGATTCCGGCCGGTACGAGCTCGGCGCGCGGTCGGGCGTGGGTCCGACGAAGCGCTGGTCGAAGCCGCCGCTCTTGTAGCCGGTGGCGAAGGTCACGTAGGCAAGCGCGGTGTCGGACAGCCGGTAGCTCAGGTCGATGGTGATGTCCGTCGCGTCGAAGTCGAGTTCGCTCTCGCGATAGTCGAGGATGCGCTCGCCGGCAGCCAGCGGCCCCGTCGGCGCGAGATAGAAGCCGGCGAGCTCCGGCCAGGTGGGCGGGAAGAAGCCGGGCGCCGAGCCGGCCGACGCATCGCCGAGCGAGAACTGGTCCGGGAGGTAGGCCTTGCGGTCTTCCGTGTGGCGGGCGCCCAGCGACAGCGCCAGCCGCTCGGTTACGTCCAGCGTGCCGTGGGCGAAGACGGCCCAGGACTGGTTGTCGTAGTAGCCGCCGCTCTGGATGGCGCCGGGCGGCACGGTGACGTCCACCAGGTTGAAACCGGTCTCGTCGTAATAGAACAGCCCCAGCACCGCCGACAGGCCGCTCTCGTCGCCGGCGTAGCGCAGCTGTAGCTCCTGGCTGAATTGCTCGTGCTCGAATTCGTCGCGGGTGGCGAAGATGTTGGCAGGGGTGTTGTCGCCGTCCCGGGACGAGAGCATGGTCATTTCGCGGTAGCCCGTGGTGGAGCGAATGCCCCAGCGCTCGTCGAGAGTCCAGTCGACGGTCAGCGCCGCGCCGCCGCTGTCGAGCTCGGAGGCGACCGGGAAGGTGCCCTCGGAGACGAACGGCCCGGCCGCGGAATCGGCGCCGTAACAGCCAGGGGCGCCGCCCGTCGGCGCACCCGGCGGCGGGAAGGTGGGGGGTCCGCCGGCCGGAGTGCCGTCGAAGGCCGGGTTGATGACCACGGCCTCGCAGCTGTCGAGGACGGCGTTGCCGAAGGTGGCGAAAGGCTGGAGATCGTTCACGCCGCCGGAGACCACCGGCGCGCCGTTCTCGTCGATGGTGGTGTAGTCGACCACCAGCGAAGTCCGCACGCTGTCGTTCGGCTCCCAGCGCAGCGCGCCGCGGGCCGACCAGCGGTCGCGGTCGCCGGTCCATACGCCGTCCCGGGGCCGCTCCACGTAGCCGTCGCGCCCGAGACGGCCGAGCGCGAAACTGGTGGCCAGCGTGTCCGACAGCGGCAGATTCCAGCGGAAGTTCAATCCGCGCAGGTCGTCGTTGCCGAGCCGGAGTTCGACGCTGCTGTCGGCGTCGTCGAATCCGGGCTGGCGGCTGTGCACCTTGATGGCGCCGCCGATGGAATTGCGGCCGAACAGCGTGCCCTGCGGCCCGCGCAGCACCTCGATGCGCTCGATGTCGAGCAGATCCAGCACGTTGCCGGGCGAGCGGCCGATATAAATGCCGTCGACGTAGAGCGCGACACCGGGGTCGGTCACCGGCGTGTAGTCCGCCTGACCGATGCCGCGGATGAATATCTGGCCGACCGAGCTCGACCCGGAGGAGGGCGCCGCCTTGTCGAACTGCAGGTTCGGCACGACGGTGCCGAGCTGGTCCATGGCGTCGACCTGCCGCGCCGCGAGTTCGGCACCGCTCAGCGCGGTGACGGAGATCGGCACCTGCTGCAGGTTCTCCGTGCGCCGCCGCGCAGTGACGACGATCTCCTCGATCTCTGCAACCGGTCGGGAGGCGGCATCGGCGTCGGCGGCACGCGCCGTCGGCGTAACAGCCGGCGCGGCTGGCAGCAGCGCGATCGCCATGACCGTCGCTAGCGCTGTGCGCCACGGCGCTCGCTTCATCCCGTGATTTCCTGCCGCTCGAAAGCGGCAATATTAACCGTGTGGCTATTGCATGTCAGTGGCGGCCGGCCGGCGAAATCCCCGCTCGGG
>CAYQZN010000324.1:0-3214 GCA_964421805.1 uncultured Woeseiaceae bacterium | reverse complement strand
GCATGCGCCCGCCGGTGCGCGCCAGCACCTCCGAGAGGGTCTTGCCGGCGGCGAAACTGTCCTCGTCCACGTGCAGCTGGGCGCTGAAGACCCGCGGCGAGGTGTCCTCCAGCGGGGGCACGCGCTCCGGTACCAGGCGCGGGCCCACGAGCCACAGGAAAAGGATCCCGACGGCACCGACGATGGCGACCGGCAGCGCGAAGTCGAACATGTCCAGGCGGGCCTGGCCCAGATCGGCGGCGATACCGACCACCAGCAGGTTGGTGGAGGTGCCGATGGTCGTGGACATGCCGCCGAGTATGGTGGCGAAACCCATCGGCATCAGTACCCCGGACACCGGCACCTTGGAGCGCAGCGAGGCCGCCACCAGGATGGGCAGCAGCAGCACGACGATGGGCGTGTTGTTCAGGAAGGCGCTGAGTACCGCCCCGGCAACCAGGGTCAGCAGCAACGCGATCATCGGCCTGGCCTTCCAGGCGGCGGCAATCGCACTCGCCAGCGGCTGCAGTGCGCCGGTGGTCTCCAGACCCTTGCCCACGATCATGAGGGCGCACACCGCCACCAGAGCCTCGTTGCCGAAGGCACCGAAGAAATCCGCCGGGCCGAGCAGCCGCTCGCCGTCGGGCGTGTACGGGAAGATCTGGAACAGCAGCATGAGCGCGACCAGGATACCCAGGCTCGAGCTCTCCAGCGGGATGTTGTCGCGCGTGAACAGGATCAGCGCGATCACGGTCAGCACGAGGACCGCTATGCCGTGGGCATCGGGCGTGAGTGTTTCCAAACCGTCCTCGCAACGTCAACCAGCAACGCGGCCGCCCCGTCGGGGGATCGCCGAGTATACGGGACCGCCCCCGGGGCCGGACGGGGGAGTTTCTCACATCCGCCCCGCCGGCAGGACCGCGCCGCGCCGGCTGCTGACGCGCCGCAGCAATCCCGCCGCGGCGGGATTTGGGCCGCGATCGGGTTTCTGCTATCGTCGCGGCGAGTCCGCCGCGGCGCATCGCCGCTGCCCGGCCATAGCCTGGCCACCCTTGCAGGGCCACCCTTGTGGCCGCCCCTTCAGGAGTCCGCCCATGAGCTTCAAGCAGCTGCTGGAAACCTGGCAGAAGACGCCCCGTGTCACCCGGACCGAGAAGGAGTATCCGGTCCGCCTGCCCCTGGAGGACGCGGCACGGCTGCACGCCCTGGAGGAGCTGTTCGGCGGCCCCGAGCTGGAGCAGATCATCACCGACCTGGTGGGCACCGCCCTCGACGAACTGGAGGCGGCGATGCCCTACGAGCCCGGCGAGCGGGTCATCCGCGAGGACGAGCAGGGCGATCCCATCTACGAGGACGCCGGACTGACGCCGCGCTTCATCGACCTCGCCCGCAAGCACCTGCGCGCCCTGGAGAGCGCCGGCAGCGACTGAGCCGTCCGGCTCGCCCGCATCCATGTCCGGCAGTACCGACGAGGCCTGGGGCGCTCCCGGCGTCGGCGTATTCCGCTACAGCCGCCGGGCGATCGAGCTCGTCTGGAGCACCTCCCGACCGCTGACCGTCTGGCTGGGCCTGGCCACCGTGGCGGCGGGTCTGCTGCCGGCGGCGGTGGCCTGGGTGGGCCAGCAGATCGTGGACTCGGTGGTGGCCGCGATGCAATCCGGCGGCGGCTACCGCGAGGCGCTCACCTGGGTGGCGGTGGAAGGCGGGCTGCTGGTGCTCACCGCAGCCAGCCAGCGCTCCATCTCGCTGTGCCAGTCCCTGCTGCGCGCCCGGCTGGCCCAGCGGGTCAATACCATGATCCTGGAAAAGGCGCTCACGCTGTCGCTGGACCAGTTCGAGGACGCGGAGTTCTACGACAAGCTGACCCGGGCCCGGCGCGAGGCATCCAGCCGGCCGCTGAGCCTCGTGAACCGCACTTTCTCGCTGGCCCAGAACGGCATTTCCCTGGTCAGCTATGCCGTACTGCTGGTGCAGTTCTCGCCCTGGGCCGTGCTCCTGCTGGTGCTGGCGGGACTGCCGGCCTTCGCCGCCGAGACCAAGTTCTCCGGCGACGCGTTCCGCCTGTTCCGCTGGCGCTCGCCGGAGTCGCGCATGCAGATGTACCTGGAGACGGTGCTGGCCCGCGAGGATCACGCCAAGGAAGTGAAACTGTTCCGGCTGGGCCCGCTGCTGCTCGATCGCTACCGGGACATCTTCCATCGCCTCTACCGCGAGGACCGGCGGCTCACCATCCGCCGCGAGACCTGGGGCTTCTTCCTCGGCCTCATCGGCACGGCGGCATTCTACGGCGCCTACGCCTGGATCGCCGTCAGCACCGTGGACGGCAGCATCACCCTGGGCCAGATGACCATGTATCTGCTGCTGTTCAAGCAGGGCCAGAGCGCGGTGGCGGCGAGCCTCACCGCCATGGGCGGCATGTACGAGGACAACCTCTACCTCTCCAACCTGTACGAGTACCTGGAACAGCCCGGCACCATCGCCGGGGGCGAGCGCACGGCCGGGGAGGCGCCCGGCGACGGCATCCGCTTCGAGGGGGTCGGCTTCACCTACCCGGGCAACGAGACCGCGGCGCTCACCGGCATCGACCTGCACATTGCGCCGGGGCAGAGTCTGGCGCTGGTCGGCGAGAACGGGGCGGGCAAGACCACCCTGATCAAGCTCATGACCGGCCTCTACCGGCCCACCGAGGGGCGCATCCTGCTGGACGGCACGCCGCTGGCCGACTGGGAGCCGAACGCGCTCACCCGCCGCTTCGGCGTGATCTTCCAGGACTTCGCCCGCTATCAGTTCACGGTGGGCGAGAACATCGGCGCCGGCGACGTGGACCATTTCGCCGACGAGGAACGCTGGCGCGAGGCGGCCGGCCTCGGGCTCGCGGATGCCTTCATCGAGCGGCTGCCCGCCGGCTATTCGAGTCAGCTCGGCAAGTGGTTCCGGGACGGCCAGGAGCTGTCCACCGGCCAGTGGCAGAAAATCGCGCTGGCCCGGGCCTTCATGGACCGGGGCGCCGACATCCTCATCATGGACGAGCCCACCGCCTCCATGGACGCGGCCGCCGAGGCGGCCATGTTCGAGCATTTCCAGGAACTCGCCGCCGGGCGCATCACCATACTGATCTCACACCGCTTCTCCACGGTGCGCCGCGCGGACCGCATCCTGGTCATCCAGCACGGCCGCGTCGCCGAGGCCGGCAGCCACGAAGAGCTGATGGCGCTGGGCGGGCACTACGCTACAC
>CAYQZN010000323.1:0-3220 GCA_964421805.1 uncultured Woeseiaceae bacterium | reverse complement strand
CGTCTCGCCGTGAACTCGGGCGCCGTACGCCCGCTGCCGATCCTGGTCGCCGCACTCGCCGTGCTTGCCATGGGCGCTGGCGGAGGGCTGCTTACCGACCTCGGCCCGTGGTATCAGGACCTCGTGCAGCCGGACTGGAAGCCGCCCGATGTCGCCTTCGGGCCGGTCTGGACCAGTATCTTCGTGCTGGCCGGCATCGGCGGCGTGCTCGCCTGGTCGGCGGCCGACGAAGCCACCGAACGGCGGCGAATCCTCGCGCTGTTCGGGCTCAATGCCTTCCTGAATCTGGGCTGGAGCGTGATGTTCTTCCAGGTGAAGCGCCCGGACTGGGCGCTCGCGGAACTCGTGCTGCTGTGGCTGTCGATCGTGGCGCTGATCGTCGGCCTGAGACGGATCTCGCTGGCGGCCTCGCTGCTGATGGTTCCCTATCTCGCCTGGGTGACCTTCGCCGGCTTCCTGAATTACGCCATCGTGCAGCTGAACTAGCTGGATTGGCTGAACAGGCTGAACTGTCTGATCTGACTGGACTGCCTGCACCGGGGCCGACGGCCCGCCGGACGCCGCCTCAGCTGAAGACCTGGTAGACGGTGAACGCGCCGAGGTAGCCGAGCGCGGTCATGTAGGACCAGGCGAAGACGGGCCAGCGCCAGCTGTTGGTCTCCCGGCGGATCACGGCGAGAGTCGCCGCGCACTGCAGACACCACGCGTAGAACACGAGCAGTCCGAGCACCATCGGCAGCGTGAACACGGGACTGCCGTCCGGCCAGGTCGCGGCGCTCAGGCGCTCTGACAATCGCTCGTCGTCGGCCTCGGCACCGACCGCGTAGATGGTGCCGAGCACCGCCACGACCACCTCCCGCGCCGGGAACCCAGCCAGCACCGCCGCGGACACCCGCCAGTCCCAGCCGAGCGGATGGAAGACCGGGGCGATGGTCTCGCCGGCCCGCCCGAGCCAGCTCTGGGCGAGCTGGGCGGCGGCCGCATCGTTCTCTATCTGCCTGAGGCGCTCCTCGAGCGCCTCGCCCTCGTAGGCCGCCGCAGCCTCTGCCGCGGCCTGCCCGGCCGCCTGCTCCACGGCCTCCGAGCGGGGGAACCAGGCCAGCGCCCAGACGATCACCGCCACCGCGAATATGACCGTGCCAGCGCGGCGCAGGAAGATACGCGCACGGTCGAGCAGCTTTATCGACACCGTGCGCAGGTTGGGATAGCGGAACTCGGGCAGCGTCAGCATGAAAGTGGGGCGCTCGCCGCGCAGCGCCGAGCGCTTCAGCAGCAGGGCGGTGCCGACTCCGCCGAAGATGCTGAGCATGTACAGGCCGAACAGCACCAGCCCCTGCAGGTTCAGCGGTCCCACGCCGCGGTCCGGCACGAAGGCCGCGATCAGCAGCGCGTAGACGGGCAGGCGGGCCGAACAGGTCATGAAGGGCGCGGCGAGGATGGTGGCGATGCGGTCGCGGCGATTCGGTATCACGCGGGTCGCCATTATGGCCGGCACGGCACAGGCGAAGCCGGACAGCAGCGGGATCACCGAATGACCGGACAGCCCGACGCTGCGCATGGCGCGATCGACCAGGAAGGCTGCCCGCGCGAGATAGCCCGTATCCTCCATCAGGATAAGGAACAGGAACAGAATCATGATCTGGGGCAGGAAGATCACCACGCTGCCCACGCCGGCGATCACGCCGTCCACCAGGAAGCTGGCGAGGAAACCGTCCGGCAGCCGGGCCTGCAGGACCCCCCCGGCGCCGCTGACGGCCGCGTCGATGAGATCCATCATGGGCGTCGCCCAGGCGAACACGGCCTGGAAGACCACGGCCATGGACAGGACGAACAGCCCGGTGGCGGGCCAGGGCCGGCTGAACCACGCGGCTAGCCGCGCGCCCTGGCGCTCGATGGCCGAGCCTTCCTGCTGGACGTCCGCGAGAGTCTCGCGGATCCAGCGGTAACGCTCTCGCGCCTCGACGGCCCGTGGCGGCTCCTCGCCGAACAGCTCTCGCCTCGCGTCCGCGAGCGCCTGCCGGCCGCGCTCGTCCAGCGTCTGCTGCCGCCACGCCACGGTGGCCGCATCGTCGTCCACCAGGGCGCGCTCGATGTCGACGATGCCGACATGGGGCGGGAGGTTCGCCAGTTCCTCCCTCAGGCGCTCCGCCTTCTCCCGCAACGCCGGCCAGAAGCCGACCCGCCGCGGCGGAGCCGTCTCCGGCAGCTGGGCGAGGCGGCTCTTCAACTCACCGAAACCCCGACCCGTGGTGGCCACCACGGGCACGATCGGGACGCCGCCGAGTTTCGCGGACAGCGCCTCCACATCGATGAGCGTGCCGTTGCGGCGAGCGATATCGGTCATGGTGAGCGCGACCAGCAGCGGCCGCTCCAGCTCGACCAGCTGCTGCAGGAAATACAGGCTCTGATAGAGCTGGGTCGCGTCAACGACCGCCAGGATACCCTCCGGTGGCGGCGTGCCCGGCATGCGGCCGAGGAGAACGTCCACCGCGATGCGCTCGTCCGCGGAATACGGGCTCATGCCGTAGGTGCCGGGCAGATCGATCAGGTCGAACTCGCCCTCGGGCAGGGACGCGCGGCCGGACTTCTTCTCGACGGTGACGCCGGGATAGTTCCCCGTATGCTGGCGCATACCGGTGAGCCGGTTGAACACCGTGCTCTTGCCCGCGTTCGGATTACCGACCAGCGCGATGGTGCCCGCTGCCCGGCGGGTCATCGCGACTGACGAGAGCGGGACGGCTATTTCCCGGTTGTTGCTCATTCCCCTTCGGGGACGTCGTTCCCTTCCAGGTGCTCTACGCGGAACCGCCTGGCCTGGTCCCGGCGCAGCGAGATGGACGTGCCGTGGAGACGGAATTCCAGTGGGTCGCCGCCAAGAGATCGGTGCAGGAAGGTGAGCTCCGCGCCCTCGACGAGGCCGAGCGTCATCAGGCGCTGGACGCCCGGATCGGAGGGATCGACCGACGCGATCCGGACGCGATCGCCGTTCTTGAGGTCTTTCAGGGTCATTTCGGCTCTCTCGTTCGGAGCCGAATGATAATCGTTAGCGTCTTTGTTGGCCATTGCGGCAAGCGCGTACTCAGCCGCGATCTGCCACGGGCTCAGGGGGCTTTCAGCCCCCCCCGCCCGCGCCCCGGCCAGCGGCATCCGTCCCCGCTACGGTTTGGATGCCGCGCCGATAGCGCTCAGCTGGCGGCTTTCTTCGTGGACGCCTTCTTCG
>CAYQZN010000322.1:0-3230 GCA_964421805.1 uncultured Woeseiaceae bacterium | reverse complement strand
TCGCGGCCTCGGCCACCTTGATGCTGGTCGCGAGATGGGTGCCGGCGGTGATGATGGTCTTGTAGACGGAGTCGATGTACTCGGCCGCCTCGGGGGTGGAGCCGGAGGTGACCTTGAGGATGTTGGGCAGGCGGTGCTGTTTGTCACCCGGGTTGATGCGTTCCGGGCTGTAGCCCACGTAGAAGTCCTTGTTCATCTTGAGCCCCGAGCCTTCCTCGAGGATCGGCACGCAGAACTCCTCGGTGGCGCCGGGGAAGACGGTGGACTCGTAGACGACGGTGTCGCCGGGCGAGAGTACCCGCGCGAGGGTCTCGCTGGCGGACTTCAGCGGGGTCAGCACCGGGCGCTTGGACTGGCCGATGGGGGTCGGCACGGTCACGACGTAGAAGTTGCACTCGGCGAGCTTGTCCGGGTCGGTGGTGTAGCTGAGGTGCGTGGCCGCGGCCAGCTCCTCCGGGGTGGTCTCCAGGGTGGAGTCCTCGCCGGATTGCAGCTCGGCGATGCGCTCGCCCTTCAGGTCGAAGCCCACGGTGGGGTAATGGCGGCCGAACTCCACGGCCAGCGGCAGGCCCACGTAGCCGAGGCCGACCACGCCGATGCGGATCTTGTCGATGTCGAACACGGTCCTTCCAGTGCCGGGGAGCCGGCGGTGGTGGTTCAAATTGGGGGGATTCTAGCGCGGGTTTGTGGGTCTGGCATGGGCATCGATCACATGTAGGAGGGGATTTATCCCCGATTCTTTATTGAATCGGGCCTAAAGGCCCTCCCACAAAGAGGCCCTCCTACAGGTGCCTTCCCAGAATGTAGGAGGGGATTTATCCCCGATCCCCCAGCGACCAGATCGCGCCCCCGCTGGCCTCCTCGATCCGCCGCAGGAACGCCTCGTGCGCCGCCACCTCCTCTTCCGAGGCCTCGATGACGCGCAGGCGGGCGTTGCCGCGGTCGATGCTGACCACGGTGTCCTCGGCCGTGCCGCCGCCGTTTTCCGCCGCGTCCAGTGACAGCGCGCCCTGGCCGCCGGTCATGGCCAGGTAGACGTCGGCCAGCAGGCGGGCGTCGAGGAGCGCGCCGTGGAGGTCGCGCTGGGAGTTGTCCACCTCGTAGCGCTTGCAGAGCGCGTCCAGGCTGTGGCGCTGGCCGGGGTGCATCTTCCGGGACATGGACAGCGTGTCCAGGATGCCGCAGTGGCCGTCCAGCTGGCAGATGCTGTGCTTGATGAGTTTCAGCTCGTGCTCGAGAAAGCCCACGTCGAACGGCGCGTTGTGGATGACCAGCTCCGAGCCCGCCAGGAATTCCAGCAACTCGTCGGCGATCTCGGCGAAGCGGGGCTTGTCGGCCAGGTCCTCGTTGCGGATGCCGTGGACGGCAATGGCGCCCTCCTCGATCTCCCGGTCCGGGTTCAGGTAGCGGTGGAAGTGCTTGCCGGTGGGCCGGCGATTCACGAGCTCGATGCAGCCGATCTCGATGATGCGGTGGCCCTGTTCCGGGTCCAGGCCGGTGGTCTCGGTGTCCAGTATGATCTGCCGCATACCCTGTGCCATGCTCTCTCCCTGATGCGTCGTCCGCTGACCGACCCGGCTCAGCCCAGGTCGTCGATGCCCCGGTTGGCGAGTTCGTCCGCCTTCTCGTTGCCGGGATGGCCCGAGTGGCCTTTCACCCAGCGCCAGTCTACCTCATGGCGCTCGGCGGCCAGGTCGAGGGCCTGCCAGAGATCCTGGTTCTTCACCGGTTTCTTCGCCGCCGTTTTCCAGCCCTTGCGCTTCCAGTTGGCCAGCCAGGACTTGATGCCGTCGCGCACGTAGGTGGAATCGGTGTGCAGGACCACGTGGCAGGGTTTTTTCAGCGCGTTCAGCGCCTCCACCGCCGCCGTCAGTTCCATGCGGTTGTTGGTGGTGTGGCGCTCGCCGCCCCAGATCTCCTTGCGGCGGCTGCCGGAGAGGAGCAGCGCGCCCCAGCCGCCCACGCCGGGGTTGCCGCGGCAGGCGCCGTCCGTGTAGATGTCGACCCGGGGGAGGCTCAATTCTCTTCGCGGAGCTCGTGCACGGTGCGGGCCGTGGGCCGCGCCAGGCCCCCGACCGCCGCGGCCGGCCGGCGCCAGCGCTGGCGGACCGGGGTGAGGGTGTAGAGCTGCTTCTTCGCCGTGAGGGCGTAGCAGCTGGCGAGCTCCGGCCACCAGCGATCGCCAATCGCCTCCCAGCGCCGGACCGCCGGCTTGCGGTTGCCGCCGACCGGCCAGCGGAAGAAGTAGCGGCGCACGCCGTGGATCTTCATGTCGAGGAGCCGCAGCCAGTCGGAGAGCTGGCGATCCGAGATCATGGTGGGGCGGCCCGGCGGGTAGCTGCCCCAGGTCAGCAGCCGGCGCAGGCCCCACAGCCCGCCCGGGCGGAAGCCCATGACCACCAGCTGGCCGTCGGCGCGCAGCACGCGGTAGACCTCACGCAGCACCGCGTGGGGGTGGTCGGTGAGGTCCAGGGTGTGGGGCAGGAAGACCACGTCGACGGAGTCGCTCTCGATGGGCAGCCGGGCGGGTTCCGCGATGACGTCGCCGGTCTCCGGCGCGCCGGGCATGGTGGTCAGCCAGGCCGACTGGGTGCGGGCGGACGGCAGGAACAGGTCGCGGCTGCCCCACAGTCCGATCTGCAACAGCTGCTCGCCGAACAGCCCGTCCAGCATCTCCCGGGCGAGGCGGGCCTCCACCTCCAGCAGCGAGCTGCCGATGGGGGTCTCGAGCCACTCCTGCAGCGGATCCGTGATTGCGATGGGTGCCATAGGCCTGCCGGGTCCTCGGAAAACGTTCCAACTGCCAAGATGTGAGCCGCGTGCTTGCGCCGGCCCGCCTGGTGGGTAGGATAGCCGAATGCGCGTGCGGATCGGAAACGTGGTGGTGGTTGTGGCCCTGATGGCGGGGTCCGCGCCGGTTATTGCCGGGGCGTCCGTATGTGAGTCCGGGTTGGCGGGGATCGGGGCTGAAGCCCCTCCTACATGCCCGTCAGCCTCACAGAATCCTGTAGGAGGGCCTTCAGGCCCGATCCAGTTCGATGTTGGAATCGGGGGCGGAATCGGCGGCGGAATCGGCGCCGGAATCGGCGCCGGAATCGGGGATAAATCCCCTCCTACGTTGATGGATACTCACCCGTCGCTCCACCCTGCGCTGCGCCGCGACGTTCTCCGCCCTCTCGGCGAGCCGAAGCCGGTGGGGCCGGTGAACCTGATCGACCGCATCCGGGACG
>CAYQZN010000321.1:0-3237 GCA_964421805.1 uncultured Woeseiaceae bacterium | reverse complement strand
TCCACGCCGACGAAACGCTCATGCTGCGCTACCCGGATATCCACGGCGACCGCATCGTGTTCAGTTACGCCGGAGATCTCTGGCTCGGGCCGCTGGACGACAGCGAGCCTGCGCGACGGCTTACATCGCATCCTGGAATGGAGGTTTATCCGCGCTTTTCACCGGACGGTGCGCGCGTGGCGTTCACGGGACAGTACGGCGGTGACGAGCAGGTTTATGTCATCGACGTGGAAGGCGGCGCGCCGCGGCAGCTGACCTTCTATCCCACGGGCGATTTGCCGCCGGCGCGCTGGGGCACGGACCACCAGGTCTACGGCTGGACGCCGGATGGCGAACACGTGCTTTTTCGCTCCCAGCGCCACTCGGCCATCGACCGCCGCCTGTGGCGCGTGCCGGTGGCGGGTGGGCTGCCAGAGGTGCTGCCCATGCCCCGGGCCGGTTCCGGCGACTACGCCCCGGACGGTGGCTCGATCCTCTACTCGCCGCTGTTCCGCGATTTCCGCACCTGGAAGCGTTACCAGGGCGGCTGGGCGCAGAATCTCTACGTTTACGACCTTGAGGGCAACACGGCCCGCCAGGTGACCTCGGATGCGCGCACGGAGCGCGATCCGGTTTGGAACGAGGCCGGCATGTACTTCGTGTCCGACCGGGACGGCACGCTGAACCTCTACCGCCTCGAGGACGACGGCAGCTGGCGCAAGGTGACCGACGAGGACACCTGGGACATCAAGTGGGCCAGCGGCGACGGCGTCTCGCGCGTCGTTTACGAAGTCGAAGGCCGCATCGGTCTGTACGACGCCACCAGCGACACGTCCCGCCGCATCGCGGTGCGCGTTCCGGACGACGCCTGGCGGCGCACGGCGCGGCGCATCGATGTAAAGGGGCAGGTGGAGGACTTCGGTGTCTCGCCCGGCGGCGAGCGCCTGCTGGTGACCGCCCGTGGAGACGTATTCACCGTGCCGGTGAAACACGGCGTGACGCGTAACCTCACCCAGCGCGGCGATGCGCACGACCGGGAAGCCGCCTGGTCCCCGGACGGTGAGCACGTCGCCTTCATCAGCGACCGCTCCGGCGAGGAGCAGGTCTACATCATCGACGACCAGGGCGGTGACGCCCGGGTTCTCACCCGATTCGAGGCCGCGCGCCTCTACCGGCCGACCTGGTCGCCGGACTCGAATGCGATCGCCGTTTACGATCACACGGGGCGCGTCCATGTCGTCGATCTCGACGGCGACGTCACGGAGGTATTCCAGAGCGAGTACGGCGCGGTGACCGACTACCAGTGGGCGCCGGACTCGCAGTGGCTGGCGTTCACGGTACAGACCGACGCGGGGACCGGCGCCATCCGTCTTTGGTCGCGCGCTTCAAAGCGCGTTCTCGAGGCGACCGACGGCGCCTTCAACGCCTACAACCCGGCGTTCTCCGCGGACGGCAAGCATCTCTATTTTCTGAGTGACCGGCAGTTCGCCCCGCAGATCGGCGCCTTCGAATGGAACTACGTGGCCGACCGCGAGACGGGAATCTACGCGCTCGCGCTCAACGGCGAGTCCGGCAATCCCTTCGGCCCGCGCAACGACGAAGTCGGTGCCGAAGAGGGCGTCGATGGCAACGGCAAGGAAAAGAACGGAGACAAGGACGAAAAGAAGAGCGTCGAGGTGAAAATCGACGCCGAGGGCCTGGCAGACCGGCTCATCCGCGTGCCCGTGGACCCGGACAACATCCTCGGCATCATGCCGTTGGCGGACCGGCTGCTCTACGCCACCGGCGGGCCGTTCTACTACGGACGCGAGAGCGACGTGAAGACCACGCTGCGCAGCCTGGATTTCGAGTCCCGCGAGTCGAAGGAAGTGATTGCGGACGTCGCGGGTATCGTGCCTAGCGCCGACGGCAAGTACGTCATGGTTCGCCGCAACGGCGGCTTTCACCGGGTCGAGCTGGCGAAGCCGGACAAGCCGGACGAAGTGAGCCTGGCCAATCTCATCGTGCAGCGCAGCCCGGCTGCCGAGTGGGCAGCGATCTTCGACGAGACCTGGCGTCGCTTCCGCGACTACTTCTACGTACCGAACATGCACGGTTACGACTGGGAGGCGCTGCGTGAGCAGTACCGGCCGCTGGTCGAGCACGTGTCGACTCGCGAGGACCTGAACACGCTCATCGGCGAGATGATCGCCGAGCTGAACGTGGGGCACGCCTACATCGCCGGCGGCGACCTGCAGGCGGCGGGCCAGCGTCCGGAAGTCTCACTCCTCGGTGCGATTTTCGAGGCCGACGAACGCGCCGGCCGCTACCGCGTCGCGAAGATCTACCGCGGCCACAACGCGGAAGAGAAATACCGTTCGCCGTTGACCGAAGTGGGGGTCGGCGTAAAGCCCGGCGATTATGTGCTCGCCATCGACGGTCGCGCGCTGACCCTGGACGACAATCCCTACGAGCTGCTGACCAACCGCGGCAAGCAGCCGGTGGAATTGACCGTGAACGAGCGCCCCCGTCCCGAGGGGGCGCGCCGCGTCCTCGCGGAGCCTGTCGACAGCGAGGGTGCCCTGGCGTACCTGGACTGGGTGCTCGACAACCACGCCTATGTCACCGAGCGCACGGATGGCCGCGTCGGATATCTGCACATCCCGGACATGGGTGCGAACGGCATCTACGAGTTCATCAAGTGGTTCTACCCGCAGCAGCGCAAGCAGGGGCTCGTCATCGACGTCCGCTCCAACGGCGGCGGCAACGTGTCGCAGATGATTCTCCGGCGGCTGATGCAGAAGCCCCTGGGGTACGGTTACCAGGCGCATTCCTCCTGGTCCCAGACCTATCCGGGCACCGCCTTCAACGGGCCCATGGTGTCCCTGATCAGCGAGGACTCGGCGTCCGACGGCGACATCTTCCCCTACTTCTTCCGCAAGGCCGGCCTCGGTCCCCTGATCGGCAAGCGCAGCTGGGGCGGCGTCGTGGGCATCACCAACCGCGGGCCGCTGCTGGATGGCGGCACGGTGTTCGTGCCGGAGTTCGGCATGGGCAGCGTCGAAGGAGGCTGGATCATCGAGGGCGAGGGCGTGGCGCCGGATATCGAGGTGAGTAAAGATCCGGCCAGCGACGCCGACGCGCAACTGGATCGCGGCATCGCCGAGGTGCTGCGCCGCATGGAGCAGAACCCGCCGCGGTTCACACCCAAGCCGCCGCCACCGGTGAAAACGGACTGAGCGCACTGGCGGTTTGGGCGACGATAATTTCGGCGCATGG
>CAYQZN010000320.1:0-3267 GCA_964421805.1 uncultured Woeseiaceae bacterium | reverse complement strand
GGCACCTGCTGATCGGCAGCACCGCCGAGGGCGTGGTCCGTCACGCCGAATGCCCCGTGCTGACCGTGCGCGGCGCCAACCAGGACTGAACCGCCGTGACCGACGAACGGACCGAGGCGCTGCGCGGGCGCCTCGCGAAGACCCTCGACCCCAACCGGCCGGAGATGGTCGAGAAGCGGCACGCGAAGGGCTACCGGACCGCGCGCGAGAATCTCGACGACCTGGTCGACGGCGGCTCGTTCACCGAATACGGCCAGCTGGCCGTCGCCGCCCAGCGCAGCCGTCGGGACATCGCCGACCTGGAGGAGAACACGCCGGCGGATGCCGTCATCACCGGCACTGCCACCATAAACGCAGAGCTCTTCGGCCGCGAGAACGCACGCGCCGCGGTGGTGGTCTACGACTACAGCGTGCTGGCGGGCACCCAGGGCTACTTCCACCACCGCAAGCTGGACCGCATCTTCGAGCTGGCAGAGCAGTGGCAACTGCCGGTGGTCATGTACACCGAGGGCGGCGGCGGGCGGCCCGGCGACACCGACGTCACCACCCAGATCGCCGGCCTGAATCTCTCGTCCTTCCGCACCTGGGGGCGGCTGTCGGGGCTGGTGCCGCGTATCGCCATCAACAATGGCTACTGCTTCGCCGGCAACGCGGCACTGTTCGGCTCCGCCGACGTCACCATCGCCACGAAGAGTTCGTGGATCGGCATGGCGGGGCCTGCCATGATCGAGGGCGGCGGCCTGGGCAAGCACGCACCGACGGCGATCGGGCCGGTGGAGGTACAGGAGAGCAACGGCGTCGTGGACATCGTCGCGGAGGACGAGGTCCACGCGACGGACATCGCGCGGCGTCTGCTGGCGCTGTGCCAGGGGCGCACCGGGGACTGGGAATGCGCCGACCAGGCGGCGATGCGCGACCTCATCCCCGCCGACCGGCGCTGGGTGTACCCGGTGCGCGACGTTATCGAGACACTGGCCGATGCGGACAGCTTCATCGAACTGCGTCGGCGCTACGGCGCCCCCGTCATCACCGGCTTCCTGCGCATCGAGGGACGCCCGGTGGCGCTGATCGCGAACGACTGCCGGCAGCTCGGCGGCGCCATCACCGCGCAGGCCGCCGAGAAGGCGGCGCGCTTCCTGCAGCTCTGCGATGGCTGGGGCCTGCCGGTGCTCTCCCTCATCGACACGCCCGGCTTCATGGTGGGACCGGACAGCGAGCAGGAGGCGGCGGTGCGGCGCATGTCGCGGCTGTTCGTGGTGGGCGCGAACATCACGGTACCCATGCTCGCCGTGGTGCTGCGCAAGGGCTACGGCCTCGGCGCCATGGCGATGGCCGGCGGCAGCCTGGCCGCCCCGGTCTGGACCGCGTCCTGGCCCACCGGCGAGTTCGGCGGCATGGGCCTGGAGGGCGCCGTGCGGCTGGGGTACCGGAAGGAGCTCGAGGCGGTTGAAGACCGCGGCGAACGCGAGGCGCTGTTCGAGAAGCTGGTGAAGCAGATGTACGAGGCAGGCAAGGCCACCGAGGCCGCCGCACACCTGGAGATCGACGCGGTCATCGACCCGGCCGACACGCGCCGCGAACTCGCGGGGATGCTTGCGAGATTGCCGCAACGCGCGGAAAGAGAAGGAAAGCGCTTCGTCGACACTTGGTAGGTGCCGGACCGAACTTTTGCAACTTTTGAAAGTTATTGGCCGGGCGGGGCCGGCTCGCCGCGGCAGGGGTCGTAGCCGGGAATGCGTTTCAGCATTTCGACCTCTTCCTGCAGATAGGCCAGCGCGAGTTCGTCGCCCTTCTCTTCGGCAATCATCACTTGCATGCCAATCGCAATGCCCCGGTTCAGCAGGCTCTGGCTGCGTTCATCGAGATTCTGCGCGAAATCCAGACAGCCGTCCCGCCAGAGCGGATCGTCCCCGATCCGATCGTGACATTCGAAGGAGACCGGGAGCCAGACCGAGCCGTAGGCAGCCGCACGCCCCATGGCCTCGGTTATCCGCTCGCGATAGGACAGATCACTGACCGCGGCCGCCAGGCCGAGCTCGGTGACCCGGACGAAGTCGATGAAGTACTCGCGATGAGTGCCGGCGCTGGCAGCCCTGCGAAGAGCCGCCAGGGCACGGTCGTCGTCGCCGCGGCTGACTCGGGTACGCCTACACCTTCTCGCCGAACATGCCGCCCGTACGCGTCTGCAGGTAGGGCGTCACCGGGATGTCCTCCTGCTTCAGGAAACCCTGCTGCGCCAGCTTGCCGTCGCGCACCATCTCGATGACGGCGGCGACGGACGCCGAGGTCGTCCAGGCGATCGCCGTGAAGCGTTCGTCGCGTACCTTCTGCGGGTAGTAGGAGCGCACGAACTCGCGGCGGGAGAGCTCGTCGCCCTTCCAACCCTCGGCCGAGATGTGGACGTGTACCACGTCCTCGTCCACCGGCGGCTTGGCGTTGGTGAGAATCTCGCCGGCCAGGTCGCGGCGCTCGCGCATCAGCAACTCGTGGAAGAAGAAGTTCATGAGGTCCACATGGCCCGGATAGCGCATGGTCTTGTAGTCGAGGTTTTCGACGTGGTCCTTGAAGGTCTCGCACATGGTGCCGAGGCCGCCCGAGGTGGTGAAGGCCTCGAGCTTGTGACCGTTGACGTAGACGGTCTCGACCCACTCCATCGGCGAGACCCATTTGTGCACGCCCTCCTCGATGACTTCGCAGTCGTTCAGGTATTCGTTGACCACGCCTTCGGGCGACCAGTTGAAGTTGTAGCCGAGCAGACCGGTCGGGTTCTGGGGCAGCGCGCCGACGCGCATTTTGATGGAGCGGACGCGGTCGAACTGGCGTGCGAGGTGGGAGGCGACGATGCCGACGAAGCCGGGCGCGAGTCCGCACTGGGGCGCCATGATGCCCTTCGAGGTCTCGCTGAGTTCGCGGATGGCCGCGGTGGTGGGAACGTCCTCGGTGAGATCGAAGTAGTGGATGCCGAGACCGTGGGCGGCGCGAGCGACTTCCGTGTTGAGCGCGTACGGCAGGCAGGAGAGCACGGCCTCATAGGGCTTGAGTACCTCGGCGAGGTCGGCCGTATTACCCATGTCAGCCTGGATAATGGGGAACGAGGTACCGAGGTCGAGCTTGCGGCTGTCGATGCCGGTCACGTCGAAACCGGACTCCTCCAGAAGCAGCGCCGCCAGCTTGCCCACCTTGCCGATACCCAGTACCGCGACTTTCTTGAACGACATTTCGCCTCCTCGAGTTTTTTGGGGTGCCGGACCGAACTTTTGCAACTTT
>CAYQZN010000319.1:0-3277 GCA_964421805.1 uncultured Woeseiaceae bacterium | reverse complement strand
TCGGCATGCACCCAGGGGTTCGCGACCCACGTCGAAGCCATGTCGCCCCCAAGTTGTATCTATGATACCGGATGTGGGGCGGAAGTTCCGTGATTCAATGCCGGCTCGGGTTATTGCCCGGCCGACTTCAGAATGCGGCTTTTCTGGCGCTGCCAGTCCCGCTCCTTCACGGCAGCCCGCTTGTCATGTTTCTTCTTGCCCTTCGCAAGGCCCACCGTGAGCTTGGCCTTGCCCCGTGACCAGTGCAGATCCAGCGGCACCAGGGTATAGCCCTGGCGCTCCACGGCACCCACCAGCCGGTCGATCTCGTTTCGGTGCAGCAGCAGCTTGCGGGTGCGGGTGGGGTCGGCCTTGACGTGGGTGGAGGCCGACAGCAGCGGGTGGAAGTGCGAGCCGAACAGCCACGCCTCGCCGTCACGCAGCTGGACGTAGGCCTCCGTCACCTGCGCCTTGCCGGCCCTGAGGCTCTTCACCTCCCAGCCCTCCAGCGCGAGTCCCGCCTCCAGCGTCTCCTCGATGAAGAAGTCGTGGCGGGCCTTCTTGTTCACCGCGATGGTGCGCGAAGGCTTGTCGCTGCCCTTGCTTTTCTGCTTCCCGGCCATGGCGGAAGTGTAACGGATTCGGCCTGCGGCGGGCGGTGCCACCGCGGGGCCCGTGTTGTCACTCACCCGGGATTCGGCCACAATCCCGGCCTTCAGCCGGTGGGTGGGGAGTCCCGATGAGCGAAGAAGCTGCAGTCAATGCGCCGCGCAAGTCCCTGCACGGGCACTGGTCGTCGCGCATGGCTTTCGTGCTGGCCGTCACCGGCTCGGCCGTGGGCCTCGGCAACGTCTGGAAGTTCCCGTACGTCGCCGGTCAGAACGGCGGCGGCGCTTTCGTGCTGGTCTATCTGCTCTGCGTCTTCGTGGTCGGCCTGCCCATCATGATGTCCGAGATCCTCATCGGCCGACGGGGCCGGCGCAACCCGGCGGCCACCATGGCCCTGCTGGGCGAGGAGGAAGGCAGCACCAGCCGCTGGCGTCTGGTGGGCGTGGCCGGCGTGTTCGGAGGCATATTGATCCTCTCCTATTACAGTGTGATCGCCGGCTGGTCGCTCTCTTATGTCGGCCAGAGTCTGAGCGGGGCGTTCACCGATCAGGATGCCGCCGGCATCTCCTCGATCTTCGGCAACATGGTCGGCAGCTGGTGGACGGTGGCCGGCTGGCACAGCCTGTTCATGGTGCTGACCGTGGTCGTGGTGGCCAAAGGCGTGGAGGGCGGCCTCGAGCGGGCCGTGCGCTTCATGGTGCCGGGCCTGCTGGTGCTGATGTTCGTGCTGCTGGGTTATTCCATGACCACCGGCCATTTCCAGCAGGGCCTCGCCTTCCTGTTCACGCCGGACTTCTCGGCATTGACGCCCAACGCGGTGCTGGCGGCCATGGGCCAGGCGTTCTTCAGCCTGAGCGTGGGCATGGGTGCGGTGATGGCCTACGGCGCCTACCTGCCCGAGGACACCTCCATTACCAAGGCCTCGTTCACCGTGGTGACGGCAGACACCCTGATCGCCCTGCTGGCGGGCCTGGCCATCTTCCCCATTGTCTTCGCGAACGGCCTGAACCCGGGTGAGGGTGCCGGCCTGGTCTTCCAGACGCTGCCGCTCGCCTTCGGCAACATGACCGGCGGGGTGGTGTTCGCCACCATCTTCTTCCTGCTGCTTTCCTTCGCGGCCTGGACGTCGGCCATCGGCTTGATGGAGCCGGCCACGGCGTGGCTCGTGGAGAGCCTGCGGCTGTCCCGGGTGGCCGCGACGAGCATCATCGGCTTCGTCATCTGGGCGCTGGGGCTCGGGACGGTGCTCTCGTTCAACGTGCTGTCGGAGGTCACGTTCTTCGCCGGCACCCTGTTCGACAACCTGGATTTCCTCACCAGCAACATCATGCTACCCCTCGGTGGCCTGCTGATCACCGTGTTCGCCGGCTGGGTGATGTGCACGAATTCCACCGCGGACGAACTCGGCGGCGCGGGCCGGATCTACTGGATCTGGCGCTTCCTGGCCCGCTGGGTGGCACCGGTGGCGGTGATCCTGGTGTTCCTGAACGCGATCGGTGTCCTCTCCTTCACCTGACGACACGCCGCTGGCGGTGGAGGTGGTCTGCGCCCTGCCGGAACGCCAGTGGTGCATACCCCTGCGCCTGGAGGCCGCCGCCACCGTGGCCGACGCCATCGCGGCCTCGGGACTCGCGGAGGAGCCCGGCGCGCCGGATCCGGCATGCTGTGCCGCAGGCGTGTGGGGCGAGGTGGCGGAGCGCGAGCGCCGGCTGCGCGATGGCGACCGGGTGGAGCTGTACCGGCCGCTCGTCATCGATCCGCGCGAGGCCCGGCGGCGTGCCGCCGAGGCGGGGCGGACACTCGGCCGGTCCGGCCCCGGGGAGAGTGGCAGCGGGGGCGGTTAGCCGCGCTGGTCGGGTTCCGGCAGGCCGCGGGGCTCCAGGGTCTCGTCCTCCACCTCCTCGTGACGTTCGATACGGGAGACGAGATCGCCCTCGAAGTACACCGTCAGCATGTGAGACATGATGGGCTCTTTGCGGCCCAGGGCGAGGTAGTAGACGTAGTCCCACCGCTCGGCATGGAACGGGTCGGCGACCATGGGCGTGCCGAGCAGGAATCGCACCTGCTTGCGCGTCATGCCCACTTCCAGCTGCTCGATCTGTTCCTCGTCCAGCAGGTTGCCCTGCTGAACGTTGATCCGGTAGACGCAGC
Source organism: uncultured Woeseiaceae bacterium (assembly GCA_964421805.1). Lineage (GTDB taxonomy): Bacteria > Pseudomonadota > Gammaproteobacteria > Steroidobacterales > Woeseiaceae > Lentisalinibacter. The sequence continues at coordinate 538 of CAYQZN010000319.1, read as the reverse complement.
CGCCGAGCATCAGCCCGGCCAGCGCCGCCAGTGCGAGGCCGCGCAATGCGCGCCCCGGCACCGATCCACGAATCGCGCCACTGTCAGTCATTTCGCCAAGCCTCTGCCGCGCCGGTGGAGCGCGGCTGCCATCTGAGCCATAATTGCGGCCCGATCATACATGATTTGAGGCCGCTGTCGGCAGCACCACCCGGGGCGACGGCCAGGAAAGCGAACACGATGATACAAAAGAAGGAACTGCGAAACGCGGGGCTCAAGGTCACGCTGCCGCGCCTGAAGATTCTGGAGATCCTCGAGGTCAACCGCGACGCCCATCTCAGCGCGGAAGACATCTACCGGGAGCTTCTCGCCGCCGGCGAGGACATCGGGCTGGCCACGGTTTACCGGGTGCTCACCCAGTTCGAGGGGGCGGGGCTCGTCACCCGGCACAACTTCGAAGGCGGCCACTCCGTGTTCGAGCTGGACGACGGCGAGCACCACGACCACATGGTCTGCGTGGAGACGGGCGACGTCATCGAGTTCGTGGACGAGGAGATCG
>CAYQZN010000318.1:0-3281 GCA_964421805.1 uncultured Woeseiaceae bacterium | reverse complement strand
CGGGCCGGTTGATCCAGCGCCGGAGCAGCCGGCTGCCCATGGCCGTGCGGCAGGTATCCATCACGCCGGCGAGCGTGTGCTGGTCCTGGCCCGACAGGCTGCGGTCGAGTTCCAGATTTCGCCGCGTGGCTGCGTCCATGAGAATGGCGTCGTCCGGCTGCTCCGCAGCCATGCCGTCGATGTGAGGCAGGGCACCGCGCTGGGTGTCGCGGACGTATTCGAGCAGTCCGCCCGCGGCGCGAATGGCGATCTCGAGATCGCCGACGCCGAAGCCGGTCAGGTCGCGGGTGCCGAACTGCTCGCACAGGAGCCGTGCGGCGGTCTCGCCGTCGAAGTGCCAGGGCGGCCGGCCGCGGGCTCCGGCGCGTTCCGCCAGCCAGCCCGGCGCGCCGCCCTCCTCGTCGTAGAGGATCTCGGCCGGCTGCAGCCGCTCGATCTCCGCGGCCAGCGCGGCTTCGTCCGGCACCTGGCTCACCAGGAAGCGGCCCGCCGAGAGATCCAGCCAGGCGATGCCGATTTCGCGGCGGGCGAGTACCACGGCCGCAACGGCATTGTCCCGCCGCTCCTGCAGCAGGCTGGCTTCGGTGAGCGTGCCGGGCGTGACGATGCGCACCACCTTGCGCTCCACCGGCCCTTTGCTCGTGGCCGGGTCGCCGATCTGCTCGCATATGGCCACCGACTCGCCGAGTCTCACCAGCTTGGCCAGGTAACTGTCCACTGCGTGGTAGGGCACGCCGGCCATGGGGATGGGCTCGCCGGCGGACTTGCCCCGGGTGGTGAGCGTGATGTCGATGAGCTCGGCGGCGCGGCGGGCGTCGTCGTAGAAGAGTTCGTAGAAGTCGCCCATGCGATAGAACAGCAGGGTGTCCGGATGCTCGGCTTTCAGGCCGAGATACTGCTGCATCATCGGCGTGTGTTCGGCACGGGCGGACGCGCTCATTCTTCGCTGTTTTCCGGTGTGGGGGGCGGGCCGGATAGGCTAGCCCGTCACGGGCGGCAAGTCGATGGGCCGCCGGCGGCGGCGAGCGCGCCGGCGCCTGTGCCGGTTCGTGCCACCATCTGTGACACCGTGGGTTCCTGTGCGTCCCGGCCGGGGGTACATTACGGGCCAATCCCACTGGCCGGTTCTCACAGCCGCGGATCCGCGGACCACCCATGAAGATTCTGCACCTGGAGACGGGACTCAACCTGTACGGCGGCGCGCAGCAAGTGCTCTATCTGCTGGATGCGCTCGCGGGCGACGAGTCCGAACACCTGCTGGTCAGCGCCATCGGCAGCGAGGTTGGCGAGGCCGCCCGGGCCGCCGGGCACCGGGTGTGCGAGGTGACCATGCGCGGCGACCACGACCTCGGCTTCCTGCCGCGCATGCGCCGGGTGCTGGAGGAGGAGCGGCCCGATATCCTGCACGCCCACAGCCGCCGCGGCGCGGACCTGCTCGGCGGCCTGGCGGCCCGGCGCAGCGGCATCCGCGCGGTGGTTTCGCGGCGGGTGGACAACCCGGAGCCGCGCTGGCTGGCCGCCGTGCGCTATCGGCCCTACATCCGCATCGTCGCCATCTCCAACGCCATCGAGCGGGTGCTGGCGGACGCCGGCATCGAGCGACGCCGCATCACGGTGATCCCCGACTGCGTGGATCCCGAGCCGTTTGCGGGTCCGGCCGAGCCGGAATGGCTGCGCGCCGAGTTCGGCCTGCCGGCCGGCGTGCCCGTGGCCGGCGTGATCGCCCAGCTGATCGAGCGCAAGGGGCATCGTTATCTGCTCGAGGCCCTGCCCGCCGTTCTGAAGGGCTGCCCGGAACTCCACGTGATCTTCTTCGGCCGCGGGCCGTTGGAGAAGTCTCTGGCGGCCGACATCCGGCGCCTCGGTCTCGCCGACCGGGTGCTGATGGCCGGTTTCCGCACCGACATGACGCGCATACTGCCGGGCCTGGACCTGGTGGTGCATCCCGCACTGGCGGAGGGACTCGGCGTGGCGCTGCTGCAGGCAGCCGCCGCCGCCGTGCCGGTGGTCGGCTTCGCTGCCGGCGGCGTCTGCCAGGCCGTGGAGCCGGGGCGCACCGGCCTGCTGGTGCCGCCGGGGGATGCCGAGGCGCTCGGCCGCGCGATGCTGCGGGTATTGACCGATCCCGCGCTGGCCCGCAGTCTGGGCGAGGCCGGCCGCACCCGGGTGCGCCGTGAATTCACCCCGGAGCGCATGGCGGCGCGTCACCTGACGCTGTACCGGGAGGTGCTCGGCGGCGCCGATACGAACACGGAAGAGCCATGACGGAATTCGAGGAGATCGCCGCACTGGCCCGGCGTACGGGCGAGGCCTTGCTGGCCGCCGGGCGCCGGGTGACCACGGCGGAGTCGTGCACCGGCGGCTGGATCGCCAAGGCGCTCACCGACGTGGCCGGCAGTTCCTCCTGGTTCGGTGCGGGACTTGTCACGTACAGCAACGAGGCCAAGCGCTCCCTGCTGGGCGTGCGGGCCGATACCCTGGATGCGCATGGCGCCGTCAGCGAGGAGACCGTGCGGGAGATGGCGGCCGGGGCGCTCGCGGCCGGCGCCGCCGACATTGCCGATATTGCCGTGGCGGTCAGCGGTATCGCGGGACCGGACGGCGGCACGCCGGACAAGCCGGTGGGTACGGTCTGGTTCGCCTGGGCGGTCAGTGGCGCCACGCCCGTCACCTATGCGGAATGCGTCCATTTCGACGGCGACCGGGAAACGGTCCGGCGCCGCACCGTCTGCCATGCCCTGGGCGGCGTGCTGGCGCGGATCCCGGTGTGAGACGCCCCGGGGTGAGTGGCCGATGAGCGGGGCGGAGCAGCACGACGGCCCGCCGCAGGACACCGAGACCGAGCGGCTGTTCGTAGCCTTCTGGCCCGACACGGAGCTGCGCGAGCGCATCGAGGCGGTGGCCGCGCCCGCCGTGGAGCGGGCCCGCGCCCGGCCGGTGCCCGCGGACAACCTGCACGTGACGCTGGTCTTCGTCGGCAACTGGCCGGTGCAGGCGCGCGAGCAGATCGAGATGGTGGTGGACGCCCTGGACATCCCGGAAGCCGAGCTCGTGTTCGACCGCATCGGGTACTGGCGCCGGTCGAAGGTCCTGAGCCTGGCGGCGGCAGATTGCCCGGAGGCACTGGCCGTCTACCAGCGGGAGATGAGCGCAGGGATGGCGGCGCTGGGCTGGACGCCGGAGACCCGGGCCTGGGAGCCCCACGTGACGCTGGGACGGAAGGCCGAGCGCAGCGTGCGCAAGACGCTGGAGGAGCCGCTCGTGTGGCCCTGCCGGCAGGT
>CAYQZN010000317.1:0-3290 GCA_964421805.1 uncultured Woeseiaceae bacterium | reverse complement strand
TGGACCGCATCCTGGAGGCCGAGGACGACACGCCCAACCGCTACAAGGCGTCCAAACAGGCAGACGTGCTGATGCTGTTCTACCTGCTGTCCGCGGACGAACTTCGAGAGCTGTTCGAGGGCATGGGCTACCCGCTGGCAGCCGACGCAATACCCCGCAACATCGAGTACTACCTGGCCCGCACATCACACGGGTCCACGCTGAGCCGCGTCGTGCATTCCTGGGTCCTGGCCCGGGCCAATCGTGAAGGCGCCTGGGAGCTGTTCTGCGACGCTCTGCGCAGCGACGTGGCCGACATACAGGGCGGCACCACCTCGGAAGGCATCCATGCCGGGGCCATGGCGGGCTCCGTGGACCTGGTGCAGCGCTGCTTCACCGGCATCGAGACCCGCCGCAACACGCTGCGGCTGGACCCCTGCCTGCCGGACGCCCTGGAACGGCTCAGGCTGCAGATCCGCTATCGCCAGCACACCCTGGATCTCACGATCACCCATGACAGCCTGAATGTGCGTTCGGAGCCCGGCCCCGAGCGTCCCATCCGCCTCCACGTCAACGGCGAAGACCTCGATTTCGCGCCTGGCGAGTCTCGCGAGTTTCACCTGGATCGGGGCTGCGATCCGGCGGCCGGAGGGGGCTAGCTTCGCCTCAGTCCCGTGCGATGGCCTGCAGGGATTCCATGTCGCAGAGGAAGCGCTCCACCGGCTCCGTGGCCACGGGCACCAGCAGTTCCCTGCGTTTCATGTCGGCGACGATGCGGCTGACGCTCTCCGGCGTCACACCCAGCATCTCGCCCATGTCCTGGCAGGTGAGCAGTTCCACCTCGCCCGCCGACGGCCCGTCCTCCGTGCGCTCGAGGAACAGAATGAGCCGCGCGACCCGGCTGCGGATGCGGCCGGTGGAGAACTCCGTGATCCAGAGATCGGCCTGGCGGACCTGGCCGTACAGCGTCTCCAGCAGCTTGATGTAGCGCTCGGGCTCTTCGCTGCGCAGCCGGCGCATGTGCAGCGAGGACCAGCAACGCGTATCGACGGGCCCCAGCGCGATGGCGCTGTGGGGATTCACGGGAGCCTCGCTGGCGCCGGCAGGCAGTCCGATGACTGCGCCCGGGCCGTGCAATCCAACGATGCGCGCCCGACCGTTCGGCAAATGGCGTACGAGTTTGACGATGCCTCCCCGTATTGCGTAAACACCCGATGCCTCGGCGCCTTCGCGGAACAGGATGGAATGCGGGTCGAAATGCCGCTCCGAAGACAGTGCCGTGCTGCCGTTGCACACGGCTTCCTCTTCCGCTCGCGCGAATGCGAATGGCTCGTAATCCCGGTTCAACTGCCTGAGAGGCGGCTCATTGCGAAGATGCTCAGCGCTGGTTGCCATTTGCGACTATCCCCTTTGTCTATGGTTGCTTAACCTGACGCGACCTTCCCGGTCGTCGTGACGCATCGGCCAACAAATCCCCGCCACTCTCCCGCATCCTTGCGCTCGCCCGCCCGGCTGCTTCGGCCTCGCCATTCCCTGGCGTGTGCCGTCCCTGGGGCGGGCGGCTCAACAGAGCTACCACTGAAGTCGATTTTCGATCTGCGGTCGATTCTCGTCCTGTTGCCCTTCGCGTCGAATACAGTCTGCGCTCGGCTGCCTCGCGCCGGTATCCCCAGATAAGGGTAGTCGGCTGTCGTGAAACCCTGAATCCGGTTGCGAATACGCAATGCGCGGCCGCCGGCAGCGACGCAGGCTTGAGTCTCATGAGCAGCGATTTCGCCAGGGATTTCGCCGACGTGAATGCGTCGGACACGGATTCGGTCGGCGGCAAGAACGCCTCGCTCGGCGAGATGCTCGGCCGGCTGGCCGACCGGGGCATCCGGGTGCCCGACGGCTTCGCCACCACGGCGCGGGCCTATCGTGCTTTCCTCGAGTACAACGAGCTGAGCGACCGCATCCAGGAAAAGCTCCAGGAACTGGCCGCCGGCGAGGTCTCGCTGGACCATGCAGGCCGCTCGGTACGCCAGATGATCAGCCACGGCGAATTCCCGGAAACCGTGGCCCAGGCCATCGCGGAGGCTTACGACGCGCTGGCCGGGCGCAGTGACCGCGATACCCCGGCGGTGGCGGTGCGCAGCAGCGCCACGGCAGAGGATCTGCCGGAGGCGAGCTTCGCCGGACAGCAGGAAACCTACCTCAATATCCGCGGACGCGATGCCCTGCTGAAGGCCTGCCGCCGCTGCTATGCCTCCCTGTTCACCGACCGGGCCATCGCCTACCGGGAGAAGCACGGCTTCGATCACCTCGAGGTCGCGCTCTCGGTCGGCGTACAGATCATGGTGCGCGCCGACAAGGCCGGGGCCGGCGTCATGTTCTCCATCGACACCGAGACCGGGTTCCCCCGGGTCGTGCTGATCAATGCGGCCTGGGGCCTCGGCGAGACGGTGGTCAGCGGCTCCGTGGACCCGGACGAATACCTGGTCTTCAAGCCGCTGCTCGGCAAGGACGGGTGCCGCCCGATCATCGAGAAGCATCTCGGCGGCAAGGAGAAACAGGTGGTCTACGGCAGTGGCGACGGCGGCAAGCCCACGCGCACGCTGCGCACCCCCGACGAGAAGCGCCTCGCGTTCGTACTGGACGACGAGGAGATCTGCCGCCTCGCCCGCTGGGCCGTACTGATCGAGGAGCACTACGAACGGCCAATGGACATCGAGTGGGCCAAGGACGGCGAGACCGGCGAGCTCATGATCGTGCAGGCGCGCCCGGAGACGGTGAAATCCCGGCAGCGACAGGCCTCGCTGACCACCCACGAGGTGAGCGGCACCGGCAGGCGGCTTCTGAGCGGCAATGCCATCGGCTCCGCGGCGGCGGCCGGCGAGGTGCGGGTCCTCACCGAGAAGATACCGCGGCGGGATTTCCCCGAGAATGCCATCCTGGTGACGACCATGACCGACCCGGACTGGGTGCCCATCATGCGCAAGGCTGCCGCCATCGTCACCGATCACGGCGGGCGGACCTCCCATGCGGCCATCGTCAGCCGGGAGCTCGGACTGCCGGCCATCGTCGGCACGGGTGATGCGACCGATACGCTGGAGGACGGCCAGGAGGTCACCGTCTCCTGTGCCGAGGGTGACCAGGGGTTCGTCTACGAGGGCACCGCCGACATCGAGCTCACCGAGACCGATGTGGACGAGATCCCGGACACGCGCACCGAGGTCATGCTGATCCTGGCCAATCCGGCCGCGGCGCTGCGCTGGTGGCCGCTGCCGGCCGACGGCATCGGCCTCGCCCGCATCGAGTTCATCATCAACAAC
>CAYQZN010000316.1:0-3321 GCA_964421805.1 uncultured Woeseiaceae bacterium | reverse complement strand
TCGTGCGTGAGGCCCGCGAGCGGGCCCAGGAGATCGTGGATCAGGCGAACGCACGGGCCAATCAGCTCGTCGCCGAAGGCAAGGAAGAGGGCGAGCGCGAGCGCGAACGTCAGCTGGCGGCCGCGCGCGCGGAGATTCAGCAGGAGACCCACAAGGCCCGCGAGGAACTCCGCGGCCAGGTCTCTGCCATCGCCGTGGCGAGCGCCGAGAAGATCCTGCAGCGCGAGATCGACAGCGCCAGTCACGAAGACATCCTGAACAAGCTGGCCTCCCAGCTGTAGGGGCAGACGATGGCGGACAAGCACACCCTGGCACGACCCTACGCCGACGCGCTGTTCGACCTGGCGCGCCAGGACGGCACGCTGGACGAGTGGTCTTCCGCGCTCGGCGTGGCGGCGGCCGTCGCCGCCGACGATCGCGTGGCCGGGGTGATGCACGACCCGCGCTATTCCGATACGCAGCGGATCGAGTTCCTGACCGGCCTGTTCGCCGAGGTGCCCGGAGCGAAGATGCTCGCCGGCGGCGAGACGAAGGGCACGAACCTGCTCCGGCTGCTGGTGGATTACGACCGCATCGAGGTGCTGCCGGAGATCGCCGGGCACTTCGACGAGCTGAAGGCGGAACTGGAGAACACCATCGAGGTGACCGTGACCGCCGCCTCGCCGCTCACCGACGAGCTGTCGGCGCGCATCCGCAAGGCGCTCGAGGAGAAACTGGGCCGGGAGGTGACACTCTCCACGGCGGTGGACGAAGAACTCATCGGCGGCGCCGTGATACGCGCCGGCGACTTTGTCATTGATGGCTCGATACGTTCGCGGCTCACGAAGCTCGCGGGCGTACTGGGCAGCTAAGAGGAACGAGACATGGCACTCAAGGCTTCTGAAATCAGTGAACTGATTAAAGAGCGCATACAGAATTTCGAGTCCGCCGCCGAGGCGCGCGACGTCGGCACGGTCATCGGCCTGAACGACGGCATCACCCGCATCTACGGCCTCACGGATGCGAAATACGGTGAGATGCTCGAGTTCCCCGGCGACACGTTCGGCCTGGCGCTGAACCTCGAGCAGGACTCGGTGGGCGCCGTGATCCTGGGTGACTACACCCACATCTCGGAAGGCGACACGGTGAAGACCACCGGGCGCATCCTCGAGGTGCCGGTGGGCGAGGCGCTGCTCGGCCGCGTCGTCGACTCGCTGGGCCGCCCCATCGACGGCAAGGGCGACATCAAGGAATCCGGCTTCGAGCCCATCGAGAAGATCGCCCCGGGCGTCATCGACAGGAAGTCGGTGGACCAGCCGGTGCAGACCGGCCTGAAGGCCATCGACTCCATGGTGCCGATCGGCCGCGGCCAGCGCGAGCTGATCATCGGCGACCGCCAGACCGGCAAGACCGCGATCGCGGTCGACACGATCATCAACCAGAAGGGCAAGGGCATCAAGTGCGTCTACGTCGCCGTGGGCCAGAAGGCCTCGTCGGTGGCGGGTGTGGTGCGCAAGCTCGAGGAAGAGGGCGCGATGGATCACACCATCGTCGTCGCCGCCACCGCCGCCGAGTCCGCCGCCATGCAGTACATCGCCCCCTATGCGGGCTGCGCCATGGGCGAGTACTTCCGCGACCGCGGCCAGGACGCGCTGATCATCTACGACGACCTCACCAAGCAGGCCTGGGCGTATCGCCAGGTGTCGCTGCTGCTGCGCCGCCCGCCGGGCCGCGAAGCCTATCCCGGCGACGTCTTCTACCTGCACTCACGCCTGCTGGAGCGCGCGGCCCGCGTGAACGCGGACTACGTCGAGCGCGCCACCAACGGCGAGGTGAAGGGCAAGACCGGCTCGCTGACGGCGCTGCCGATCATCGAGACCCAGGCCGGCGACGTCTCGGCCTTCGTGCCCACCAACGTGATCTCCATTACCGACGGCCAGATCTTCCTGGAGACGGACCTGTTCAACGCGGGTATCCGCCCGGCCATCAACGCCGGCCTGTCGGTGTCCCGAGTGGGCGGCGCGGCCCAGACCAAGATCATCAAGAAGCTCGGCGGCGGCGTGCGCCTGGCGCTCGCCCAGTACCGGGAGCTGGCGGCCTTCGCCCAGTTCGCCTCGGATCTGGACGAGACCACCCGCAAGCAGCTGTCGCGCGGCCAGCGCGTCACCGAGCTGATGAAGCAGAAGCAGTACTCGCCCCTGTCGGTCGGTGAGATGGGCCTGTCCCTGTATGCGGTCAACGAGGGTTACATCGACGACGTGGCCGTGGAGAAGGTGGTGGACTTCGAGGCCGCCCTGCATGCCTTCGCCCACTCGAGCCACGCAGACCTGATCAGGAAGATCGACGATACCGGCGCCTACGACGAGGAGATCCAGGACGCACTGAAGAAGGTCCTGGAAGAGTTCAAGGAGACCGGCACCTGGTAAACGCCGGGTATCGGCGTCCCTCAGCGATCCCGCGACAGAGCCCGAGAGAGCAATATGGCTGGCGAGAAGGAAATACGCTCCAAGATCAAGAGCGTAAAGAACATGCAGAAGATCACCAGCGCCATGGAAATGGTGGCTGCGAGCAAGATCCGCAAGGCGCAGGCCCAGATGGAGGCTTCCCGTCCGTATGCCGAGCGTATCCGCCGTGTGGTCGGCCACCTCTCTCAGGCCAATCCGGACTACCGCCATCCCTGGCTGGAACAGCGCGAGGTGAAGCGCGTCGGCTTCATCGTCATCTCCACCGACCGCGGCCTGTGCGGCGGCCTGAACGTGAACATGTTCAAGCGCGTCATCCAGGAGCTGCGCCACTGGTCCGAGCAGGAGGCCGAAATCGACATGGCGCTCGTCGGTGCCAAGGCGGTGCAGTTCTTCCGCCGGGTCGGCGGCAACGTGGTCGCCACCGCCAGCCACCTCGGCGACTCGCCGCAGATCAACGATCTGCTCGGCTCCATCAAGGTGATGCTGGACGCCTACAGCGAGGGCCGCATCGACCGGCTGTTCCTCGTGCACAACGAGTTCGTCAGCACGATGAGCCAGAAGCCGGAAGTGAAGACCATCCTGCCGGTCAGCGAGATCGAGGGCGACAACGAAGAGCTGCAGCAGCACTGGGACTACATCTACGAGCCCGATCCGGCGGAGCTGCTGGACGACGTGCTGCAGCGCTACATCGAGTCCCAGGTCTACCGCGGTGCGGTAGAGAACTTCGCCTGCGAGATGGCTGCGAAGATGATCGCCATGAAGTCCGCCACCGACAACGCCGGCGACATCATCGAGAGCCTGCAGCTGCAGTACAACAAGGCGCGCCAGGCCGCCATCACCCAGGAGATCTCCGAGATCGTGGGCGGCGCGGCAGCCG
>CAYQZN010000315.1:0-3328 GCA_964421805.1 uncultured Woeseiaceae bacterium | reverse complement strand
CGTCCTGTTCGGACTGTTCCAGCAGCGCCTCGGCGCGCTTGCGCTCCTCGACGGCGGCGCCGAGGGCGAGTTCCAGGTCCCGCACCGTCTGCCGTGCCGTCGCCGGTTCCTGCCCGGGCGGAGGGGCTTCGCCCTGCTCCGCCGACGATGGCTTACCGGCGGGTGCGGCCGCCGACGGAGGCGCAGTTTCGACGGGCGCCTCCCGGCCGGTATCGGTCGGGTACAGCCAGAGCGCGATCAGTATCGCCGCGAGTAGCAGCAGCAGCTTCCAGCGATGCGTGTAGAGTGGGTGGTCGCGCATCATCGGTCTCCGTGCGCCGGTCCGGCCAGCGCTGCGATGGATGGTGATACGGGCGTGCCGTCCGCGAGCACGGGATCGCTCACCGGCACCCCGAGAACCTGCTCCACCGGCACGACCCCCGCCCACACGGGCAGGGCATAGTCCTCGTCCTCGTCCTCCGGCGGGCCGGCCGTGACCTTGGCGGAGGCGGATTCGATGGGCAGGGCGATGACGCCGGTCATCTTCACCTCCCGGTCGTGGGGCGGGCGCAGCTCGTCCCAGCGTCCCGGCATGAGGTGCTCGGAGATGAGGCGCATGGCCTCGATCTTCTCCGTCTCTTCCTCTACCAGCCAGGGCCGGCCGAATACGGTGACCGAGCGGTAGTTCACGGACGAGTTGAACGCCGAGCGCGCCGCGACGATGCCATCGATCAGGGTCACGTTCAGAGTCGCCTCCGCACCGCCTTCGAGCAGACGCACGATGCGCGCCTTGCGCGCGCCGTGCAGGTACAGGGTCTCGCCGTCGCGGGCGTAGATCATGGGCACGATCACCGGCCTGCCCTGCTGGCAGAAGGCCACATGGGCGCTCAGTCCCGCGTCGAGGATCGCGTGTACCGTGGCGCGGTCGTAACGGGCCGCTTCCCTGACCTGGCGGACCCGGTTGCGATCGCCGATTGGGTACTCCCTGCCGTTGTCCGTCTTCATCGCTGCTCTCCCCGGATTCGTTCGGTGAGTATAGCCGTCCTGCCACCGGGCCCTCGCCCGACACGCCCGTCTGCCGCCATAATGGGCACATGGCAGAACAGAGAAAGCGACGGGCGGGCGACGGCGTCACCCGCCGGGACTTCGTCCGGGGCATGGCGCTGGCCGGGGCGGCCGCCGGGCTGCCGGGTCCGGCCGGTGCGCAAATGTTCGGTTTCGGCGAGGAGGAGTATTACCCCCCCACGCTGACCGGGCTCAGGGGCGCCCATCCGGGTTCCTTCGAGGTGGCGCACGCCCTCGCCCGCCGCGGCGAGCGTTACCCCGGCGCGAAGCCCGCCGATGGCGGCCGGGTCTACGACCTGGTGGTGGTGGGCGGCGGGCTCAGCGGGCTCGCCGCCGCCTGGTATTACCGGCAGCAGGCGGGCGAGTTCGCCCGAATCCTGATCCTGGACAACCACGACGACTTCGGCGGCCATGCAAAGCGCAACGAGTTCCTGGTGGCCGGCAAGAACCTGATCGGCTACGGCGGTAGTCAGTCCATCGACACGCCCTCGGCCTGGAACGCGCCCGCGCGGGGCCTGCTGGATGCGCTGGACGTGAACCTCGACCGGTTCTACTCGGCCTACGATCGGGGGCACCGCGAGCGCTTCGGCCTGGCCCGCGGCATCTTTTTCGCCGACGCGCCGGAGGGGGAGCGTCTGGTGCGCAGCGACGGCGGCCGCGGCGCGAACCGCCTGCCCATCGACACCGACGCGGAAGCCTGGGTGCGCGCGCTGCCCGTGCCCGACGCGGACAAGGTGACGTTGTTCCGTATCCTCATCGCGGCGCCGGCGGATCTGCCGGCGGCCAGCCGGGAGACCCTGGAGAAGATCCTGCGCCGGGTGAGCTACAACGACTACCTGCGCCGTTATTTCGACGCAGGCCCGGCGGTCATCCGCCTGTTCCAGAACTCGAGCAATGCGTTCTGGGGCATCGGCACCGACGCGTTGTCGGCGCTGGAGGCGGTGCGCATGGGCTATCCTGGTTTCACCGGATTGAACGTCGGCCCCTGCCGGGTGAGCGGCGCCTACGAGAGCTGCGAGTACGACGAGCCTTACATCTTCCACTTCCCCGACGGCAACGCGTCGCTGGCGCGGCTGCTGGTGCGGGACCTGATACCGGCGGCAGCGCCCGGCGACGACATGGAGGACGTCGTCACCGCGCGCTTCGACTACGAGGCGCTGGACCTGCCCGACGCCTACGTGCGCCTGCGGCTGAATGCCACTGCGGTGCGCGCGGTGAACCGGACGCTGGAACCCGGCCGCGAAGGCGTGGAGGTGGACTACGTGACGGAGGGCGGCACGTTCCGGGCGCGGGCGCGCCACGCCATCCTGGCCTGCAACAACCTGATGGTGCCCCATCTCTGTCCGCAACTGCCGGCGGAGCAGGCCGAGGCCATCGCCGAGTACCCCCGGGCACCCATCGTGTACGTCAATGCGGCCATCGAGAACTGGGAAGCCTTCGTGGAACTCGGCATCGAGAGCGCCTATTTTCCGGACGACTTCTATCACAGCGTCTCGCTGGACTTCCCGGTGAGCCTCGGCCGCTATCAGTATCCCTCCACGCCCGATCAGCCGATGGTGCTCCACCTGGTGCACGTACCGACCACGCCCGAGGCTGGCCTCACGCCCCGGGAGCAGTTCGCCCGCGGCCGCTACGAGATTCTGCGCATGGCGTTCGAGGACTACGAGCGCCCGCTGCGCCGCCAGCTCGATGCCCTGCTGGGCCCGGTCGGCTTCTCCTCCGAGCGCGATCTCCGCGCCATTACCGTGAACCGCTGGCCCCACGGCTACGCCTACGAGAAGAACGACCTCTACGATCCGGACTGGCCGCCGGGCGAGGCGCCGTGGGAGATCGGTCGCCGGCCGGTGGGCCGCATCGCCATCGCGGCGTCCGATTCCGAGGGCCGGGCCTATGCCGATGCGGCCATCGACGCCGCCTGGCGCGCGGTGGGCGAGACGTTCGGGCATCCGGCGGGCATCCCGGGCGCGCAACCGGTCGACTAGCGCCGCCCGAACACTCCTGCCCGGCCGTGTGTCTTGGTTCGGGCGGCGCGGGACCTGGTTATCGCGTCAGGGCACCAGCACGGCGGCGCCGGAGAGACGCCCGTGTCTCAGGTCCTCCAGCGCGGCGTTGGCTTGCTCCAGCGGATAAGTGGTCACCTCGGTGCGCACACCGGCCCTGGGTGCGAGATCCAGGAATTCCACTGCGTCCTGCCGGGTGAGGTTGGCCACCGAGCGGATCCGCCGCTCTTCCCACAGGATGCGGTAGGGGAAGCTCGGGATGTCGCTCATGTGGATGCCGCCGC
>CAYQZN010000314.1:0-3337 GCA_964421805.1 uncultured Woeseiaceae bacterium | reverse complement strand
CGCCGTCGATGTCTTCCCGGGCGAACAGGCCCGGCGCATTGTCGCCCTTCACGCTCCCGCCGTACAGGATGCGCAGCCCGTCGGCCACCTTCGCGTCCCGGTCCCGCACCAGCCCGCGGATGAAGGTATGCACCTCCCCGGCCTGCTCGGGGCTGGCCGTCCGGCCGGTGCCGATGGCCCAGACGGGCTCGTAGGCCACCACGGCGTCGGCGAATGCCGCGATGCCGATCTCGTCGATTACCGCCAGCAGCTGTCGGCGGATCACCGCCTCCGTGTCGTCGGCTTCCCGTTGCTCCAGCGTCTCGCCGATGCAGAGGATGGGCACCAGGCCATGCCCGTGCGCGGCGGCGAACTTGGCCGCCACCCGGTCGTCCGTCTCGCCGTACAGCGTACGCCGCTCCGAATGGCCGACGATCGCGTAGCGACAGCCGAGATCGGCCAGCATGGCGGCGGAGACTTCGCCGGTGTACGCGCCGGATTCGTGCTCGGAGACGTCCTGCGCGCCGAGTTCGACACCGCTGCCGGCCAGCTGTTCGCTCACCGAGGCAAGATACGGCGACGGCGGGCACACCAGGAACTCCACGCCAGGGGCGTCGCCCACACCCTCGAGGATACCGTCGATCAGCGTCCGGTTCTCCGCCAGGCTCCCGTGCATTTTCCAGTTGCCGGCGACCAGATATTGTCTCACAGTGCGACTCCGCGCCCCATGGCAGGGGCCGTGAAAGGGCGCGAAGGATACCGGCCGCATCCGCGCAAATCAATGTCCGGCAAGGCCCGGCAAGGCTGGCAAAGGCCCCGGCGGCAGCGGCCCTGCACCCGGGGCGGCGGCAGCATCTCAGGCTGCGCTGCGCTCCACCACCGAGGCGATGCGAAGAGCGAGTTCCTCCACCTCGCCGGCGTCCTCTCCCTCCACCATCACGCGGATGACGGGCTCGGTGCCCGATGGCCGCAGCACCACCCGTCCGCGGCCGCCCAGGTGCTCCTGCACCTCCGCGACGGCCTTCTGCACGGCGGCCGAGCCGTCCAGATCGATGCGGCTGGCCACGCGGACGTTGACCATGTGCTGGGGCATCCGCGGCATGCCGGAGGTCAGCGCCTTCAGCGACTCGCCGCTGTCCTTCATGATGGCCAGCGTCTGCAGCGCGCTGACCAGCCCGTCGCCGGTGGTGGTGCGGTCCAGGCAGATGATGTGGCCGGAGGTCTCGCCGCCCAGGGTGCCGCCCGTCTCGCGCAGTAGCTGCATCACGTAGCGGTCGCCGACCTTGGCGCGCCGGAAGTCGATGCCGGCCTCCCGCAGGGACAGCTCCAGGCCCAGATTGCTCATGACCGTGCCCACGACGGGCCCGCGCAGCTCACCGGAGCGCTGCCGGGCCAGCGCCACCACGTAGAGCAGCTGATCGCCGTCGACGATGTTGCCCTCGTGATCGACCATCACCACCCGGTCGCCGTCGCCGTCGAGCGCGATGCCCACGTCGGCGCGCACGCCCGGCACGGTCAGCTGCAGGAGGCCGGGGTGCAACGAGCCGCAGCCGTCGTTGATGTTGCGGCCGTTCGGCGAGCAGCCGATGGGGATGACCTCGGCGCCCAGCGCGCCCAGCACCCGCGGCGCCACCTTGTAGCCCGCGCCGTTGGCACCGTCGATCACGACCTTCAGGCCCTGCAGGCTCAGGTCGCCGGGCAGCGTGGACTGGCAGAACTCCATGTACTGGCGGCGCGCGCTGTCGATGCGCTGGGCCTGGCCCAGGTGGGCGGAGTCCTTGGTGCGCGCCGGCTGCTCCAGCCCCTCCTCGATGGCGATCTCGATCTGGTCGGAGAGCTTGCCGCCCTGGCGGTCGAAGAACTTGATGCCGTTATCGTAGTAGGGATTGTGGGAGGCGCTGATCACCACGCCAAGATCGGCCTCGAACTTCTGGGTCAGGTGCGCGATGCCGGGAGTCGGCAGCGGCCCCAGCAGCAGCACGTCGGCGCCGGCGGCCACGAAGCCCGCCTCGAGCGCCGACTCGAACATGTAGCCCGAGACCCTCGTGTCCTTGCCGATCAGTACCTTGCCGCCGTCCGGCACCAGCACCTCCGCGGCGGACGAGGCGAGCCGCATGGCGAATTCCGCGGTCATGGGGTGATCACCGACGCGCCCCCGGATGCCGTCGGTACCGAAATATCGTCTGCTCAAGTCCCTTCCCCTTGTTCCCTGGCCCCGGCAATTGCCGCGACTATGGCCAGCGCGTCCCGCGTCTCTGCCACGTCGTGAGCCCGTATGATATGGGCACCGCGCTCCGCCGCCAATGCCGCCAGCACCACGCTGCCGACCATGCGCTCCTCCACGGGACGCCCCGTGAGCGCGGCCAGCAGCGACTTGCGGGACAGGCCCGCGAGCACGGGGTAGCCCGTGTCGCGGAGCCTGCCCAGGCCGGACAGCAGCGCCAGATTGTGGGCCACGGTCTTGCCGAAACCGAAGCCGGGGTCGATCACGATCCGCTCCCGGCCGATGCCGGCAGCTTCGCAGTCCGCCGCCCGCGATACCAGGAACTCCGTCACTTCCGCCACGACGTCGCCGTAGCGGGGGTGGGCCTGCATGGTCCGCGGCTCGCCCTGCATGTGCATGAGGCATATCCCGGCCTCCAGGGCGGCCGCGGCCTCCAGCGCACCGGGGCGGCGCAGGGCACAGACGTCGTTGATCATCGAGGCGCCGGCGGCGACCGCCGCGCGCATCACTTCCGGCTTGGAGGTATCCACGGAGACGGCCACGTCGAGTTCGCTGCGGATCGCCTCGATCACCGGCAGCACGCGGTCGAGTTCCTGCCGGACGGAGACCGGCTCCGCGCCGGGCCGGGTGGACTCGCCGCCCACGTCCACGATGGCCGCGCCTGCGCCGACCATGGCCCGCGCCTGGTCCAGCGCCGCGCCGCGGCGGCTGAACCGGCCGCCGTCGGAGAAAGAGTCCGGGGTGACGTTCAGCACTCCCATCACCACCGGGCTCGAGAGTTCGAGGGTCGTATCGCCCAGCTTCAATAGGTCGCTCATGCTCCGATGCTCAGTGTCGAACGTTCAGGGCCGAATGCTCACGGGCCGCGGCCCTGCCCCGTTCCGCGTTCCGGTCACCCAAACGAAACCGGCAGCCCTGGGGCTGCCGGTATGTACGAATGGCGGGCTGCCGCTCAGTGCTGGCTTGCCGGACCGCCGATCTTGCCGTCGCCTTCCTTCGCGGGCTCGTCTTCCTCCCCCTTCAGGCCCGGCGGACGGCCGGTGTCGTCCCAGTCGACGGGCGGACGCGGCTCGCGGCCCTCCATGATGTCCCTGATCTGGCCCTCGTCGATGGTCTCGTACTTGATGAGCGCCT
>CAYQZN010000313.1:0-3347 GCA_964421805.1 uncultured Woeseiaceae bacterium | reverse complement strand
GGCACGACAATTGGCACGACAATTGGCACGACAATCGGAGAGAGACCCGGGAGAGAACATGGCAGGAGACAGCCGAGACGATAGTCATTGCGCCTCGCGGCGCCGTTTTCTGGCAGGCGCCGCAGCAGCGGCCGCGATGCTGGGGCCCTGGAGCCGGGCAGCGGCAGCAATGGAGACCCGCAGCCTCGCCTTTTCGCACAACCATACCGGCGAGAGGCTCAATGCCGTCTATTACGAGGGCGGCGAGTACCTCCCCGATGCGCTGGCCGAGATCAACCACCTGCTGCGCGATTTCCGTAGCGGCGAAGTGTGGGAGATGGACGTCGGGCTGCTGGACACCCTGGCCGACCTGCGGACCCTGACGGGCAGCACGGCCGAGTTCCAGATCATCTCCGGCTACCGCTCTCCCCAGACCAACGCCATGCTGCGCAGCGCCAGTTCGGGCGTGGCGAAGCGCAGCCTGCACATGCAGGGCCGCGCCATCGACGTCCGGCTCTCCGGCTACGACACGGCGAAGCTGCGCAAGGCCGCCATGGGCCTGCGCCGTGGCGGCGTCGGCTATTACGCCCGCTCGGACTTCCTGCACGTGGATACGGGCCGCGTGCGGAGCTGGTAGGCCGATGCGGGCGACGCTTCTGGCGGCGACACTCCTGGTCCTCCAGGCCGGCTGCGCGGAGCGGCCCGCCGGTGAAGCCGCAGGGGAAGCCGGCGGCGTCGAGCCGGCAGACATCGTCTTCACCGGCGGCGTCGTCCATACCGCGGACGAACAACGCAGCCGTGCCGAGGCGGTGGCCGTCCGCGGCGACACCATCGTCGCGGTGGGCAACGCCGCGGAGGTGAACGCCTGGATCGGCGACACCACCCGCGTGGTCGACCTGGACGGCCGCACCGTCCTGCCCGGTTTCCACGACGCCCACATGCACCCCATCACCGGCGGCGAGATGCTGCTCGGCTGCTCCCTGTTCGGACTCACGACCCGGGATGCCATCCTCGCGAAGGTCGCCGAGTGCGTGGCGGAGAGCGACGAGGAGTGGGTGATCGGCGAGAACTTCGACCTGGCCGCCTTCCCCGGCGGGAACCCTCACAAGTCCCTGCTGGACGAGATCGCCCCCGATCGCTACGTCTATCTGCGCGGCACCGACGGCCACAACGACCTGGCCAACTCGAAGGTCCTCGAACTGGCCGGCATCACGGCGGAGACGCCGGACCCGCCAAAGGGCGTCATCGAGCGCGATCCCGAAACCGGCGAGCCGACCGGCATGCTGCGCGAGACGGCGCGGGCACCGGTGGAGGCGCTCCTGCCGGAGACCACGTTCGAGGACCGGGTGGCGGCTCTGCAGGCGACGCTCGCAGAGACGGCGCGCTACGGCATCACCTCCCTCGTCGACGCCTGGACCGGCTTGCCCGACTGGGAGGTGTATCGGGCGGTCGCCGAATCAGGCGGGCTCGACGCCCGGGTGAAGGCTTCGCTCACCTACGGCGTCAACGCCAAACACCAGGGCGAGGAATGGGAGGCCGCACTCGCCCGGCGCGGCGAATTCGCCGGCGAGCGCTTCGACGTGAGCGCCGTGAAATTCTTCGTCGACGGCGTCCTGGAGGGCGAGACCGCCGCGCTGGTCGAACCCTACACGGGCATGGGCCAACACCGCGGTGTGCTGAATTTCGAGAGCGACGAGCTGCAGGAGGCGGTCACCCGCTTCGACGCCATGGGCCTGCAGATCCACATGCACGCCATCGGCGACCTGGCCGTGCGCGAGGGCCTGGACGCCATCGAGGCCGCCCGCAGGGCCAATGGCGACACCGGCAACCGCCATCACATCACGCACCTGCAGCTGGTCCACCCCGACGACATACCCCGCTTCGCCGAGCTCGGCGTCGCCGCCAGTTTCCAGGCACTTTGGGCCTACCCGGACGCCTGGATCATGGAGATCAACCTGCCGGTCGTGGGCCGGGAGCGGGTGCAGCGCATGTATCCCATAGGCAGCATCCATCGCGCCGGCGGCACCATCGTCGGCTCCAGCGACTGGGCCGTGTCCTCGATGAACCCGCTGGAGGCCATCGAGACGGCGATCACCCGGCAGGATGCCTCCGGTCAGGTCGACGGCACGCTGAACGCCGACGAAGCCGTGGATCTCGCGACGATGATCGACGCCTACACCCGCAACGCGGCGCAGCTGCTCGGCCACGACGGGATCACCGGCTCCATCGAGACCGGCAAGCGGGCGGACATCGTGGTACTCGACCGCGACGTCTTCGCCATCCCGGCGGCCGAGCTGAGCGAGGTCCGGGTGGACATGACCCTGCTCGACGGCGGCATCGTCTATGAGCGGGGCCCGGCGGCGACGGCGGAAGCCGGGCCCTGAGCACTAGGGCCGCGGCCCGTGGCTGAACACAATGGTTGAGCGCAATGGCTGAGAGCAGCGGATCCGGCGTCGCGGCGCCGCGGACCACCTTCCACCAGGCCATCCGGCTGCTGAACGGCGGCGATGCGGACGGTGCCATTGCCATCTGCCGGGAAGCGCTCGACGAAGATCCGACCGACGTCAACTTCACCGCCCTGCTCGGCGCGATCCTGCTGAAGGCACGACGCCTCGAGGAGGCCGAGGCGGCGCTCCGTCGGGCCATCGCGCTGGCGCCGTCGTTCGCCAAACCTCACGAAGACCTGGGACTGCTGCTGGTCCAGCAGCGGCGCCACGACGAGGCCGAAGACGTACTTCGCCGGGCGGTCCGGCTCGACCCGGAGCTGGAGCAGGCGCACTTCCACCTGGGGCGCGCACTGCTCGCCAACGGCAAGAGCGCCGAGGCCGACGAGGCGTTCGAGCGCTGCTTCGCCCTGAACCCGGAGAAGGGGCGGCTGGCAGAGGCTGCGCGTCTGCACCGTTCGGGCAAGACAGAAGAAGCCGAGAAGCTGTATCGCCGCGTGCTGAAGGACAATCCGAAGAACGTCACGGCGCTGCGGCTTCTGGGCGTGATAGCCATGCAATCCGGTCATCCGGAAAATGCCGAGGAACTGCTGTCGAAGGCGGTACGGCTGGCGCCCGACTTCACCGGCGCGATCATCGACCTGGGGCGCCTGCACCAGGACCAGAACCGCCTCGCCGAGGCCATCGAGTGCTTCGAGAAGGCCGTCGAGACCGATCCGCGCAGCTCCCACGCCCACTTCCTGCTGGCGGCCGCGCTGGCACCCGCCGCCCGCACCGCCGCGGCGGCTGCGGCCTACCGGCGCGCGATCGAACTGAAGCCCGAACATGCAGGCGCCTGGCTCGGGCTCGGCCACACGCTGAAGACCCTGGGCCGCCAGCCCGAAGCCATCGAGGCCTATCGGGAGTGCATCCGCCTGAAGCCCG
>CAYQZN010000312.1:0-3357 GCA_964421805.1 uncultured Woeseiaceae bacterium | reverse complement strand
ACGACGACGAATCGGAGGGCGAGGGTAACGGGCGACGGGACTGGCTGGAGAACCTGGACTACGTGGACTGAGCCGCCGGGTCCGGCACGGTCACGATGACACGCCCCTCCTCCACCTGCACCGGCAGGCGGTACAGCGACTTCCCCGGGCACGGGCCCGCCACACATACCCCGCTGTCCAGCTCGAACATCGCACCGTGTGACGCACAGATGATGTGACCGCCGTCGCGGGTCAGGAACCGGTGCGGCTGCCAGTCCAGCGGATGGCCGGCATGCACGCAGTAATTCCGGTAGGCCCAGACCCCGTCGCCACGCCGCACTACGAAGCCCCGGAACGGCCAGTCGCCCTCTCCCACCGAGAAGCCGCGGCTGCCCGGATCCGCCAGCTCGTCGAGCCGGCAGACCTCCTTCCTGACTTCTCTTGGGCTCATCGGGCCGTTATGCTGGGCCGTCGAACCATCCATCGGACTGTCTGCATGGGATTCCCTACCGCCGACGATGCCGAAGCCGCATTCTATCGCGCGTTCTCGTTCTGCGACCTGGAGGCCATGCGCGAGATCTGGTGCAGGGACTCCGACGTGACCTGCATCCATCCGCTGAGCGCGCCGCTGACCGGCTACGACGCCATCATCCGCAGCTGGGAGCAGATATTCCGCAACATGGGCCCGACCCGCATCCTGAGCGAGCAGCTGCACCGCAGCAACTGGCAGGAGGCTGCGCTGCACGTGGTGAAGGAGCACTTCGAGGTGCAGGGCGGCGGCACCACCCCGGTAATCGCCACCAATGCGTACCGGCTCACGGCCGACGGCTGGCGGATGGTGCTGCACCACGGCTCGCCGTCCCAGCGCCCGTCGAACGGCACACCGCCCGCCGCCAGCCGCCGCACGCACTGACCGGTCATGTAGGAGGGCCTTCAGGCCCGATCCGACCTTCTCTTGGCGCTAGCCCATCATCGGGTGGGTCAGGGTCGCGGGGGCATCCATCGCCGCGACCTTTTGTCGGGAGCAAGATGGATGCCCCCGCAGGGCGACCACAATAGAGAGGGATCGGGGCTGAAGCCCCTCCCACAAAAGAACGGGGATGCGGTCAGGAAGGGGTTGTTCGGTCGCGGCGGGCGATGACGATCGCCAGCACGATGGCCGGCACGCCCATCACCGCCGCGTAGAGGAAGAACGCCGGGTAGTCCCAGGCATCCACGACAATGCCCGAGAAACCGCTGAGGAACTTGCCGAGCAGGGTCATCAGTGAGGAGAACAGGGCGTACTGGGTGGCCGTGTAGCCGGGGCTGGTGAGGTTCGACAGGTAGGCGATGAAGACGGAGCCCGCGAATCCCGCAGACAGATTGTCTGCCGAGATGGTGACCACCAGCATGCCCAGCTCCGGCCCGAGCGTGGCGAGCCAGGCGAACAGGAGGTTGGTTACCGACACCAGCACCGCGCCGGGCAGCAGCATCTTCACGGCGCCGTAGCGCACCACCAGCGCACCGCCGATGGCCGCGCCGAGTATGGTCATGGCGATGCCGAAGACCTTTGCTACGGCGGCGATCTGCTCCAGCGTGAAGCCGAGGTCCAGGTAGAAGGGGTTGGCCATGCTGCCCATGACGAGATCGCTGATGCGGTAGACGGAGACGAAGGCCAGGATCACCAGGCTGAACAGGCCGGCCTTCCTGAAGAAGTCGAGGAACGGGCAGACGACGGCGCCGAAGAACCAGCGCCCGGCGGCGCCCATGCTGCGGGTCTCCGGCACCATCCGGGCGATGGTCTCGAGATAATCCCGCTCCCGGGCACGCACGACCTGCGGGTCCACCTCCGGCTCGCCGATGGCGAGCACCGTGACGATGCCCACCCCCACCAGCGCCGCCATGGTCAGATAGGCGGCGGGCCAGGAGGCATCGCTCGCGATGAACAGCGCGCCGGCGCCGGAGGCCAGCAGGGCGAGCCGGTAGCCGGTCTGATAGGCGCCGGCCATCGGGCCCTGCATGCGCTCGTCCACGGCCTCGATGCGCCAGGCATCGATGGAGACGTCCTGGGTGGCCGAGGAGAAGGCGACCAGCAGCGCGAGCCAGGCCATCTGCGTGAGATTCACCGCCGGGTCGGTGAACGCCATGCCGACGAGGCCGGCAGCAATCCCGATCTGGCCGGCCAGCATCCAGCTGCGCCGCTTGCCGAGCAGGCGGGTCGCGACGGGGATGGACAGGCGGTCGATCAGCGGCGACCACAGGAATTTCACCGAATAGGTGATGCCGATCCAGGCGAAATAGCCGATGGCGGTGCGGCTGGTTCCCGCCTGGGTCAGCCAGGCCCCCAGCGTGGAGAACACCAGCAGGAACGGCAGCCCCGCCGAGAAACCGAGGAACAGCATGGCCACGACCCGCGGCCTGAGGTAGGCGGCCGCGGAGTCACGCCAGCCGGTGCCCGGCGCATGGCGGCCCGGCACGTCGGCGGCGGACTCGCGGTCAGCCGGCAAGATCCAGCTCGTAGTCGATGGTCAGCGGGGCGTGGTCGGAAAAACGCTCCTCCCGGTAGACGTCGGCCTGGCGGATGAGCGGCGCGAGCCCGGGCGTGACCACGTGATAGTCGATGCGCCATCCCACGTTCTTCTCCCAGGCCCGTCCGCGGTTCGACCACCAGGTGTACTCGCCCTCGCTCGGGTTGATCACCCGGAACGCGTCGACCAGCTTCACCCGGTCGAACACGTGGTCGAGCCACGCCCGCTCCTCGGGCAGGAAGCCGGAGTTCTTCCGGTTGGAGCGCCAGTTCCTGAGGTCGATCTCCCGGTGGGCGATGTTCCAGTCGCCGCACAGGATGTATTCGTTGCGCCGGCGCCGGAGACGTTGCAGATGGGGCAGGAAATGATCCAGGAAGCGGTACTTGACCGCCTGTCGCTCGTCGCCGGAGGAGCCGGACGGCAGGTACACCGAGGCCACGGCCACACCCTCGAGCTGCACCTCGAGATAACGGCCCTCGCGGTCGAACTCCTCGATGCCGAGGCCGCGGACGATGCGCTTCGGCTCGTGACGCGAGTAGATCGCAACACCGCTGTAACCCTTCTTTTCGGCATCCTCGTAGTAACAGTGGTAGCCGGCCGGGTGGAACACCTCGTCTTCGAGCTGGTGCAGCTGAGCCTTGGTCTCCTGGATGCAGACGACGTCCGGATTGCGCCTCGGCAGCCAGTCGAAGAATCCCTTCCTCGCGGCGGCGCGGATACCATTGGCATTCAGACTCATGACCCGGAACAATGCTTCACTCCCGTCGGCGCGCCGGCGCGGCAGCGGCCACCCCGGCTGTGTCATACTTGGAGGCCGGGTCGCGGAGACCCCGCCGGCACGGCGCGAATGATATCAAGAGCCCCTCCGGGG
>CAYQZN010000311.1:0-3385 GCA_964421805.1 uncultured Woeseiaceae bacterium | reverse complement strand
CGGGGGTCGGGCCTGAAGGCCCTCCTACAATCGCGTTACAGGGTCGTCAGGCGGTCGATTATTCCCTGCAGCGTGTCTTTGAGTGCCATCTCCCGCGGGCTGTCGCCGAGGTCGCGGCCCGGTATGCCCAGGCGGGTCGCCAGCGGCACATCGCGCTCGCCGGTCCCGATGCGCTCGGCCGCGGCGTCCAACAGCTCGCTCAGCTCGTCGGCCATCTCCGCCGACACCGCCTCGGCGCGCAGCAACTGATCCAGGTACGCCTGCGCCACCACCGGGTGATCCGGCCAGGTCACGCGGAACTGCTGCTGGGGGTTGAACGCGGCGCCCTGGTCGGCCATCGCCGCCGCGGCAATCTCCGCCGCGCTGAGATGCTCGCTCGGCGTCAGCGCGAAGACGTCCAGGCCGCGCACGATCTCGGTGCCGTAGATGCGCCCGTCGTACCAGTAGGCGGACCAGTAGCCGCCGATGATGAGTTCCTCCGCGTCGATGGGGCCGCGGTCGAAGTAGGCGATCTCCACCGGGTTGGCCGTGTCGGTGAAGTCGATGACCGAGATGCCGCCCTGATACCAGGCCTGCACGAAGATATCGCGGCCGGGCACCGGCACGATGGAGCCGTTGTGGGCGACGCAGTTCTCCATCTCGTCCTGGGGCGCCGGCATCTTGAAGTAGCCGCGGAACTCGAGCCTGCCGTCGACGACGTCGTACAGCGCGTCCGCGCCCCAGGTGAGCGGGTCGTGGGCCCGGCAGCGGGCGCGCATGCCGCCGCCCCACTCGTCGGTGAATATCACCTTGGTGCCGTCGTTGTTGAAGGTGGCCGAATGCCAGTAGGCGAAGCCCTTGTCCGCCACCGCGTCGATGCGCTTTGGGGCGCGCGGGTCCGTGATGTCGAACAGGATGCCGTTGCCGGAGCACGCGCCGGCGGCGATGCCTGACTCCGGGTACACCGTGATGTCGTGGCACTCGTCGGTGGGCCTCGTCTCCTGGGTGCGCTCGCCCTCTTCCGCGTAGTCCTCGTCGTCGTGCCGGCCGCCGCGCCACAGGCCCGCCACGGCGCCCGACTCCGCATCCGCGAACACCGCCGGGCTGTCGACGATACGCGCCTGCGAGGGATCGTCCACCGGGATCTCGATCACGTCGATGCGGAACAGCGCCGTGCGCTCGTCGCCGGGGGTCTCGTCGATGCAGCCGGGCAGTTCCTCTTCTTCCCGCACCGTGGAGGTGCCGGAGTTGTAAACGACGATGGTGCCGTCCTCACCAGGCCCGCTCACCACCGAATGCGTGTGCGAGCCGCGGCAGGTCTGCACCGCGCCCACCTGCACCGGGCGCTCGAGATCACTGACGTCGAAGATGCGGATGCCGCGGAAGCGCTCCGGACTCGCGTCCCCGGCCACGCCGTCGAGGCCGCAGTCCAGCCGCCCGCGGGTCTCTTCCACCGACATGATGAGCAGGTCGCCGACGATGGAGACGTCGCCCTGCCCGCCCGGGCACACCACCGAACTCACCAGCGCAGGCACGCCGCCTTCGCCGAGCCGGTACACGTTGAAGCCGTGGTAGCTGCCGGCCACCAGCACGTCGCCGGCGAAAGCCATGTCCGTGTTGGAGAAGGAGAGCATCGGGTAGCGCTTCTCCTCGTCTTCGTCGATATGGTCTTCGTCGATGAGGTCCTGGTCGATGGGATCTTCTTCGGCCGCTTCCTCTTCCTCGTCTTTCGGCGCCGCCACGCCCCGCTCGCCGGGATTCGCGGGATCGAAGAATCCGGGCGGCCTCGGCAGCGCGGCCACCAGCTCCAGGTTCAGGACGGCCTCGCCGGCATCGTCCAGCCCGGCCGCAAGCCTGACGCGCGGGTCCGTGGACAGGCCCGTCAGCAGCGCGTTCATGCGCTGGATCTCCGCGGCCTGGTCGTTGGTCACGTCGGCGGTGAACTCGAACAACACCGGGTCGTAGGCCGAGCCCGGCTCCTCCAGCAGCTCCTCCACCATGACAATCGCACCCTCGTGGTGGGTGATCATCAGCGTGAGGAAGAGGCGGTCGAAGGCCACGCCCTCGGACGCCGCCAGCTCCGCCATCTGCTCCGGCGTCGCCATGCCGGCCATCTCGTGATGCATGTGCATGGCGTGATGCGCCGTGGGGTCCGGCACGGTCTCGCCGCGCTCGCGGAGCCAGTCCTGCATGAAGGCGATCTCGTCGCCCTGGGACGCCTCGATGCGCCCGGCCACGTCGATCAGCTCCCGGTTGTTCGTGCGCTCCGCCACCAGCGCCGCCATCTCCAGGGCCTGGTGGTGATGCGGAATCATGTCCTGCATGAAGCGCACGTCGGCGGGGGAGTAACTCGTGTCCGCGATCTCCACGGCCTCCTCGGCGGTGAGTTCGCGCGCGGGCTCGCCCGGGGCGCCCGGCTGGATGATGGGGGCGGCAGCCGCGGCCGCGGTCACGGCGGACAGGACAATGGCGCTCGTGACGGCACCGAAAGCGGCCCGTTGCAATGCAATGCTGGGGGGCAAGACTTCTACTCCTCGCGAATTCCGGCCCAGTAAACCGAATCGGCCGCCGTGTGGTCAATCGTTCGACGCTAGCGGGTCGTCCGCGCACGTGGGCTATACTCGGGCGAACCTGAACGGCCACCCTGGAGCGCCCCATGCCATTCACCCTGACCGTGAACGGTGAATCCCGCACCGTCGACGTGCCCGAAGACAAGCCCCTCTTATGGGTGCTGCGGGAAGACCTCGGACTCACCGGCACCAAATACGGCTGCGGGATCGCCCGCTGCGGCGCCTGCACCGTGAGCGTCGACGGCGAGGCCACGCGCTCGTGCCGGCTGCCGGTATCGAGCGTGGGCGAGCGCCCGGTCGTCACGATCGAGGGTCTGGAGGGCCTGGAATCGCCGGCGGGCCTCGCCGTGCGCAGCGCCTGGCGCGAACTCGACGTGGTGCAGTGCGGCTTCTGCCAGTCCGGCCAGATCATGTCCGCCACCGCCCTGTTGAGCGAGACCCCGGACCCGGACGACCGGGACATCGACCGCGCCATGCGCGGCAACCTCTGCCGCTGCGGCACCTACCAGCGCATCCGGGCGGCCATCCGCCAGGCTGCCGACGAGATGAAGGGCTGATCATGTTCGGACGCTTCGACAGACTTCCCCGCCCCGCCCTCGACCGCCGCACCTTCCTGAAGGTCGTCGGCCTCTCGGGCGCGGGTTTCATGATCGGCTGCGGGCGGGGCGAGGACGCAGCGCCCGGCGCCGGCAGCGCCACCGGGTCGGGCGCGGGCACTGCCGCCGGCACCGAGGAGATCGCCACCGGGCCGTTCGTCCGCATCGGCACGGACAACACGGTCACGGTGATCGTCAAACACCTCGACAAGGGCCAGGGCGTCACCACCGGCCTGCCCA
>CAYQZN010000310.1:0-3387 GCA_964421805.1 uncultured Woeseiaceae bacterium | reverse complement strand
TACTCGCTCTCCGATCCGCCAATGGCCATTGTAGTTGGCCGGCACCTGGCCAGCGTAATTGGCCGGCACATGGCCAGCGCATTTGGCCGCACCCAGCGAGCAGCCACCGAAGATAGGCAAGATGAGCTACAGCCCAGCGCGCAAGCAGACCGAGGAGGCCGCCGTCAGCGCGGCTTCCGAGGCCATGATCGACAAGTTCCTCGACGCCATCTGGATGGAGCGGGGCCTGTCGAAGAATACGCTCGGCGCCTATCGGGCGGACCTGATGGCACTGGCGCGTTTCGTCGCCGACGACCGCACGGAGATCGTGCAGGCCGGCAAGCCGGAACTGCTGGCCTTCATCGCCTGGCGGGTGGAGCAGGGCGCAAAGCCCCGTTCCACGGCCCGTCAGCTGTCCAGTTTCCGCCGCTTCTACCGTTACCTGTGCCGCGAAGGCGTCATCGCCGACGATCCGACGGCGGACATCGAGATGCCGCGCATCGGCCGCTCGTTGCCGAAGTCGCTCACCGAGGAGGAGGTCGAGTCGCTGCTGGCCGCGCCGAATACGGAGGAGCCTCTCGGTCACCGTGATCGGGCGATGCTGGAGCTGCTTTATGCCACAGGCCTGCGGGTCTCGGAGCTGATCAACCTCAAGCAGAATCAGGTCAACCTGAATCAGGGCGTACTGCGCATCGTCGGCAAGGGCGATCGGGAGCGGCTGATCCCGCTCGGCGAGGAGTCCCAGCGCTGGCTGCGAGACTTCATGGACGGTCCCCGGATCGAGATCCTGCTGGAGCGCCAGACCGACTACATGTTCCCCACGCGCCGGGGCGACCGCATGACCCGGCAGGCCTTCTGGCACATTATCAAGCGCTACGCCCAGAAAGCCGGCGTGAAGAAGAAGCTCTCCCCCCATACACTGCGCCATGCCTTCGCCACCCACCTGCTGAACAACGGTGCGGACCTGCGCGTGGTGCAGCTGCTGCTCGGCCACAGCGACCTGTCCACCACGCAGATCTACACCCATGTGGCGCGGGAGCGGCTGAAGGACCTGCACGGGGCGCATCACCCCCGGGGCTGAGACGAGCCGGGCTGCCGGATTCCGGCACACCCTCTGCTACAATGCGCGCCGCCCGGCCCCGGCGGGAACGATGGACGGATCGCCTTGTCCCATCCCCCATGTTCCCGGCCTGCCCGAGGTGCGGCCGGTCAACCGTCAATCAGAGGACTCTCTATGCGTAGCGTCATCGGATCGCTGTTGCCGATTCTCTCACTGGTCGTCTCGTTCAGCGTCTCGCTCGCCGCCGGCCTGGCTCCCGCCGCAGCCCTGGCGGATGCCGACGACGACCTCGCACGGGTCCGGGCGGAGATCACCGAGCGCTTCCCGCAGCTCGACCCGGAGAGCATCAACGAGGGTCCGATCCCGGGCTTCTTCGAGATCCGGCAGGGCGTGCTGGTGGCCTACGTCACCACGGACGGGCGCTATCTGTTCCAGGGCGACCTGATCGACCTGGAGACCCGCACCAACCTGACCGAGTCAGCCATGAACGGCGAGCGCCTGCGCGTGATGGATGCGCTGCCGGACGACGACGCCATCGTGTTCGCGCCGGCGGACCCGAAGCACACGGTCAGCATCTTCACGGATATCGACTGCGGTTTCTGCCGCAAGCTGCACCGCGAGATCGACGAATACAACCAGGCCGGCATCGCGGTGCGCTATCTGCTGTACCCGCGCAGCGGCCCCGGACAGGCGTCGTGGCAGAAGGCGGAGAGCGTGTGGTGCGCCGACGACCGCAACACGGCCCTCACGCGGGCCAAGAACGACCAGCCGGTCCAGTCCCGTGAGTGCGATGCGTCCATGGTGCAGCGCCACTACGACCTGGGGCGCGACATCGGCCTGCGGGGCACGCCGGCCATCGTGACCGAGACCGGGGAACTCGTGAGCGGTTACCTGCCGCCGGCGCAGCTGCTGGAGCGGCTGGAGGGCGCCGACGGGGAGTGACGGGCGGGAGCGCGGCTCAGCGCTCCAGGTTCAGCGCTCCAGGTTCAGCGCTCCAGGTGCTCCAGCTTGTCCGGGACGCCTTCCCATTCCTTCGCGTCCTCCGGCGGATCCTTCGCCTCGGTGATCACCGGCCAGTCGCGGCTCAGTTCCGCATTCAGCTCCAGGAATTTCTCCTGGCCCGCCGGCAACTCGTCCTCCGAGTAGATGGCCTCCACCGGGCACTCCGGTTCGCACAGCGTGCAGTCGATGCATTCCTCGGGGTCGATGACCAGGAAGTTCGGGCCTTCGTGGAAGCAATCCACCGGGCAGACCTCGACACAGTCCGTGTATTTGCACTTGATGCAGCTCTCGGTGACGACGAAGGTCATTGTTACCTCGTTTCCTCTGTTCGCTGTTGAACCGTGGCCCGCCGGGGCGGAGGGCCGGATTATGCCATAGAGTCCGCCGCGCGCTCAGAGCCCGCTCAGAGCCGGATGCGCGGCGCGTTGTGGCTGTGCACGCCGCGGTCCCTGCCGGCATCCTCGAAGTAGCGCTCGAGGGCGAAGCGGACGCTGGGGAAGGAGATCTCGTCCCAGGGGATGTCGGACTCGGCGAACAACGCCACCTCCTGGCTCTCGTCGCCGACGCCGTAACCGCCCAGTAGCCGCGCGGTATAGAACACGTGCACCTGGCCTGCCTGCACCACGTCGACGGTGGCGAACAGGCGCTCGATTTCCACCTCGGCCAGCGCCTCCTCACGGGTCTCCCGGGCGGCGCCTTCCTCCATCGTCTCACCCAGCTCCATGAACCCCGCGGGCACCGTCCAGTAGCCGAGCCGGGGCTCGATCGCGCGGCGGCAGAGCAGCACCTCGTCGCCCCGCGCCGGCACGCAGCCGACCACGATCCTCGGGTTCTGGTAGTGAACGTAGTCGCACTCGCCGCAGACCCAGCGCTCGCGGTTGTCGCCCGCGGGTATGGTCTTGGAGACGAGGCTGCCGCAGTTGGAACAATATTTCATACGGGGGAGTACGGGAGATGCCGCGGGCGGGCGTGTCGCCGAAAGGCGGGCGGTCCGCGCCGCGGGTTGCTGTTTGTGGTGCCGGGAGTGGGACTCGAACCCACACGGGTGTTACCCCACTGAATTTTGAGTCCAGCGCGTCTACCAGTTCCGCCATCCCGGCAGGAGGGCGCTAGTATAGGTTGCGGCCGCCCGCCAGGCCACCTTGCGGCGGACCCTGCGGCAATCTTTGCGGCAATCTTTGCGACGATCTTTGCGGCTGTCTTTGCCATCATCGTTGCGACGATCCTGCCCCCTCGCGCATCAAGAGCTATCGACATGTCGGGATTTGCAGGTATCAGCGTGGATGAAGCAGTCATCCGCCGCGCTCGTCGCGGGGATGCGGGTGCCCACGAGTCCCTGTACCGGG
>CAYQZN010000309.1:0-3393 GCA_964421805.1 uncultured Woeseiaceae bacterium | reverse complement strand
TACCTACGGCGTCGATTTCGCCTATAATTTCGAGTAACAGGGGAGCGCCGGGCGCCATGCCCCGGCCATCGACGGAAGGGCGGCACGTGTCATGCGTGCCGCCTTTTCTTTTGGCACCGATGTGGGAGCGCCTTCAGGCGCGATACCGGATCGGGCCTGAAGGCTTCTTTGGGTCGGGCCTGAAGGCCCTCCTACATTTCAGAGACGTATTCCAGGCGGCGGTAGAGGTCGGCCAGACGGACGTCGAACTCGCGCCGGCGGCGTTGTTCGACCTCGGCATCGCCGTCACCGATCAGCCCGCGGTTGCGCACCAGCAGCAGCCCGCCTGCCAGCAGCGCCCGGGAGGCGGAATCCGCCCAGCGGATGTCACGACGGTCGGCCATGCGGCGGCCGAGACCGAGGCAGATCTCTATCAACCTGTCGTCTCCGGGGTCGGGATCTGCGGCACCGCTCAGGAGCGCCCGGGCGACCACACGATACGCCTCCAAGTAGGGGCGCAGCACCGCCTGGGCGACGCACAGCGGCTTGCCCGTGACCATCTCGGCGATCCCGTCTCCGCCCGCCTCCAGCCGGCTCTCCCAGTCCCGCGTTAGGGAGTCCAGTTCCGCCCGCACCGCCATTCGATACTCGCGGCGGCGGGCGAAGAAGAACTCCATCTTGAACAGGTCCCGCAAGCGGTCGATCTCGTCCTCGAACACCTGCCGCGGCTGCGCGCCGTCGGCCTCGGCGGCACGGAGCAGCGCGACCTCGACGAAGGCGGCGATCACGAAGTGATGGGCGGCCATGTTGCTGTAGTACAGCGCAGCGAGATGCCGCGCGCGCGGCACCGTCAGCCGGTCGGCCGATTCGGCCACCATCCCGGTGGCGACGAGATCCGCCAGCACGCGATCCAGCTCGGCATCCGGTTCGGCGGGCAACGCCTTCACCGCCTCCGGGTCGTGGCGCCGCACGTGCCCGAAGAGCGCAAGCACGTCGTCGCGCAGCCGCGTGCGGCCGAGCCCCTCCTCGCACAGCAGCGACATCATGACCAGCGACACGGTGGTGGGCGGCGTCACGCGGTTGATCCGGTAGCAGACCTCGAACGCCAGCTTCTGCACCTCCACCGATTCCGCACTCTCCGATTCGAAGGCGGGCGCGTCCGGCGTATCGTGCAGGGAGACGGGCTCGCCGAAGCGGACGTAGATGCGCCCGAGCGGCTGCCTGAGCCCGCGCACGTAACGCAGGAACCAGGGCAGCGACTCCGGCGCCTTGCCCGAGCCCGTCTGCTGTGCCGTCATCTGCGGGACGTCGGGAATCTGGTCGTAGGCGATGGAGACGGGCAGATACCGGACCGGGTCTCCGTCGAGTCCGCCGCTTGCCTCCACAACGTACTTGAGCAGGCCGAGCTTCGGCATGACGAGCTTGCCCGTGCGGGACCGCGTCCCCTCGATCGCCCACATGAACGAAGCGCCGGCCGAGA
This sequence comes from uncultured Woeseiaceae bacterium, assembly GCA_964421805.1. Taxonomy (GTDB): domain Bacteria; phylum Pseudomonadota; class Gammaproteobacteria; order Steroidobacterales; family Woeseiaceae; genus Lentisalinibacter. The sequence goes on along the minus strand of CAYQZN010000309.1, from coordinate 1,934 downwards.
GCAGCTCACCGATGGCGGTTCTCAGCGCCGCCCGGTAGACGGGGTTGTCGCGGATGCCGCGCCGGATGAAGATGCCGCCTGCCCGCCGGGAGAGCCAGCCGAGGCCGAGGAAGTCCATGTTGATGCCGCCGAAGACGTAAGGCGTCTCGATGCCGCGCTCGTGCAGGGCATGATAGAGCGCGAAGATATCCAGGTAGGTCTTGTGGGTGATCAGGTAGACCACCGGGCCGCGCCGCGCCAGCTCGGCCACGCGACCGAACTCGCCCTCGTCGCAGACGATATCCGGTGCATAGCCGCGGCGGCAGATGAACCGGCTGAGTGCGGCGAAGAGGCCCACTCCCGTACCGCTGCGGCGGCTTTCCAGTTCCGCGAGATAGCCCTCGGCCTCGTCGGACAACGCGGCCGGATCGCGGCCGATCGTCGCGGCCAGCTCCCGCAGCGCCTGCTCGAGCCGCTGGCGGGACCGTGTCACCGCAGCTGACTGTCCTTGCTGCCGCGGCGGTTGTAGAGACTTTCGCCCTGCCCTTTCTCGTCCAGCTCAGCCTGGCAGGCGAGGCAGCGGCGCACGCCCGGGACGGCCTCGCGCCGCGCGGCCGGGATCTCGGTTTCGCATTCCTCGCAGTGGGTCAGCGAAGGACCCCGGGGCAGCCGGCCACGGGCGCGCTCCACGGCGTCTTCGACGCTGGCGTCGATCTGTTCCTGTACCGCCCCGTCACGGGCCCAGCCACCGGCCATGCTGTCCTCCACCTCACGCGCTGCAGTGTCCAATATCAGCATAGCAAAGTCGCGAGGACGTGCCGCACGCAGTTCGCCACACTACCCCTGCGGCACGTCCGCTCGCTGCCGGCTGGCCCGATAGGGCCGCAGCGCCAGATAACTCAGCAGCACCCCCACCGGTATGACCGTGGCGCTGACCACGGCCATCGAGTAACGGAGCTTCATCGGATCGTTGAAGCCGAAGTCCGTCACCAGAGCCACGAGGGTGGGACCGAAACCGAGCGCAATCAGATTGCCCACCAGGAAGTACAGCGCCGTCATCTGGGCGCGCAGGGGATTCGGCGTGATCACCTGCAGTGCGGCCGCGGGCAGACCCTGGGGGAAGGCCAGCAGAAAGCTGGTCACGGCAAGGCAGGCCAGCGCGAGGCCGCCGTTCGGCATCAGCGGGGTCGCCACCGCGAACGGTACCGTGATCACACCGCCGTAGAAGGCCGCGCGCAGGATGGCGTCGCGCCGGCCCCGCCTCTCCAGCCAGTCGGCCACGTAACCGCCCGCGTAGACGCCCGCCGTGCCGAGCACGAACATGATGCCGCCGTAGGCGAGACCGATCGTGGAGGCGTCCCAGCCCCAGGTGCGGATGAACAGGGTCGGCGTCCAGACCATGTAACCGGCAATGGCGATGCCGATCATCGAAAAGGCGAGGAAGTGGAACGCCACCGTCAGGGCATTCACTTTCAGGAAGGCCAGCAGCACCGGCAGCGAACTCGCATTCCCTTCCTGCGGCACGCCTGCCGCCTTCAGACCGCGGCGCACCGGCTCCCGGATGGTGAGCACGAGCAGGAATATCGGCAGCCCGAGAACACCGACGAAGAAAAAGGTCATCTGCCAGGGACGGACGTCGCCCAGCACCGGCATGGTCACCACGCCGGCATTCATCACCATGCGCACGACGATGCCGCCGATGATCATGGCGAGCCCCGCCCCGAAGTAGACGCCCATGGAATAAACGCTGAAGGCGCGGGCGAGCTTATGCTTCGGGAAGTAGTCCGCCATGATCGAGAAGGCCGCCGGCGACAGCGTCGCCTCTCCGACGCCCACGCCCACGCGGGCGGCGAACAGCTGCCAGAAGTTCCGCGCCGCGCCGCACAGCGCGGTCATCGCACTCCAGAAGGCGACGCCGAAGGCGATGATGACCTTGCGGTTTTTCTGATCGGCGA
>CAYQZN010000308.1:0-3400 GCA_964421805.1 uncultured Woeseiaceae bacterium | reverse complement strand
AGCCGCGTCTTCCGCCATCGCCACCAGTTGCTGGCCTGGCTGCGGGCGCTGAGCCGGGGCGAGACCGTACGCGGCATGGAACTCGCGCTCGCCCGTGTTGACGGCGGCACGGTGCACGTGATGGCGGCCTGCGCCCCGGTGCGCGACGCCCGGGGCATGCTGCGGGGCTACGAGGGCATGTTCACCGACATTACGGAGATGAAGGCGCTGCAGCAGCAGTTCGTGCTGGCGCAGAAGATGGAAGCCGTGGGTCAGCTCACCGGCGGGATTGCTCACGACTTCAACAACCTGCTCTCCATCATCAACGGCAACCTGTACCTGGCCGAGCAGGAACTGGGGGTGGAGCATGCCCTTGCCGGACTGCTCGCGGCCACGCGCAAGGCCGCGCGGCAGGGCGCCGACCTCACGCGCAGCCTGCTCGCCTTCGCCCGCCGCGAGACACCCGAGCCCGAGCGCATCGACCTGGACGAACGCATCGGCGCACTGCGCCCCCTGCTCGAGCGGGCGCTGGAAAGCAGCATCGAACTCAGGACCTCGCCGGCAGGGAGGCCGGCGCCGGTGTGGCTGGATGCGGCCGGTTTCGAGAGCGCGCTGCTGAACCTGGCCATCAACGCGCGGGACGCCATGCCGGACGGCGGCGTGTTCTCCGTCACCGTCGAGGCGGCCGGCGATGAGACCGTCGACGGCGGCAGCGACGGACCGCCGGGCTGGCTCGTCACCGTGGCCGACACCGGCACCGGCATGAGCGAGGAGGTACGCAGCCGCGCACTCGAGCCATTCTTCACGACCAAGCCCGAGGGCAGCGGCCTGGGGCTGGCCATGGTCCAGCGCTTCGCCGGCGGAGCCGGCGGACGCCTGACGCTGGACAGCCGGCCCGGCGAGGGCACCACGTTCCGGCTCTGGCTGCCCGCCGCCGACTGAGCCCACAGATCCGCGAGAATCCCCGAAAATGCGACATCGGTCCGGTCCGGCCGACCGGTGTGTGTCCATAATCCCATCTGTAGCCCCGCCGGATTATGGCAAAGCACGGCCGCACCGCCGGCCCGAGAGAAAGGGACGATGGAGCCAACAGGCAAGCAACAGCCCGACCGTTTACCTAACCGGGCACCCAACCGGTTACTGATCGTCGACGACGAGGACCAGATCTGCGCCGTCGTGGCCGCCGTGGCCGAAGAAGTCGGCTTTGCGGTGGCGGCCTGCGGTTCGGCGGACGAGTTCCGGCGCCTGTACGCCGAGCTGGACCCCACCGTGATCGTGCTGGATCTCAGCATCCGCGGCGGCGACGGTGTGGAACTCATGCGGTTCCTGGCCGAGCAGGAGTCCCGCGCCGGGGTGGTGCTGATGAGCGGCGCCGAGATGCGCACGCTCTCCGCCGCCGAGCGGGTGGGGGCCGCCAGCGGCCTGACCATGCTGGCCTCCATCCAGAAGCCCTTCGAGCCCGAGCCCTTCCGCGAGACGCTCAGGAACGCCCGCGGGGCCACCGAACCGATTACCGCCGACGCCATCCGCGACGGCCTGGCGGCGGGCGAGTTCACTGCCCACTACCTGCCGATCGCCCAGCACAAGGCGGACGGCAGCTGGCGCATCGCCTCGGTGGAGGCCCTGGTGCGCTGGAATCACCCCCAGCGCCAGGAGATCGTTTACCCCAGCGAGTTCATGCAGATCGCCGAGAACGCCGGTCTCGCCACCCACATCACCGACTTCGTGCTGCAGCGCTCCGTGGAACAGGCGCGCGTCTGGCACCAGAGCGGCGTGCAGATCGGCGTCGCCGTGAACTTCAACGTGGGCCTGCTCGCCGACCTGGAGGTGCCCGACCGCCTGGAACTCCTGATGCGCGAGTACGAACTGGACCCCCGCTACCTCACGCTGGAGTTCACCGAGATCGCGCCGCTGGAAGAGCCGCGCATGATGATCGACATCATGACGCGCCTGCGGCTGAAAGGCTTCCGCCTCTCGCTGGACGACTTCGGCACCGGTTATTCCTCCTTCACCCAGCTCACCCGCATGCCCTTCAACGAGGTGAAACTCGACCGCTCGCTGATGGAAGACGTGCCCGGCCGGCCGGAGTCCGAAACCATCCTGCGGGCGCTGGTGCAGCTGGGCCAGACGCTGGGCATCACCGTCTGCGCCGAGGGCATCGACCGGGAAGACCTGCTGCAGTTCCTGAAAGACCTCGGCTGCAACCGGTTGCAGGGCCACCTCATCTCCCCCGCCCTCTCTTCGGCCGGAATGCAGGAGTTCTACCACCGCTGGAACGGCGAGAGCCTCGCGGCCTGACCGGCAAACCTCCCGGCCGATATTCGGCGGGAATCCCCCTGAGCGCTGCAACTCCCGCCGGACTGTGGTGGAATACGCTGCTCGGGGACAAAGGGGGGGACACCGTGAAGGAAGAAGCAAGGACGCTTTCGGGGACGGGCGGGCCTGACATTCATCTCTACGTCTGGCACCCGGACGAGGACAAGAGCAACGGCGACGCCGTGCAGATCATCCACGGCCTCGGTGAGCACGCCGGACGCTACCGGCGGCTGGCGGGCAGCCTGACCGACGCCGGCTATCTCGTGCTTGCCCACGACCAGCGCGGCCACGGGCGCACCGCCCAGCGCGGCATCCCAGGCCACTTCGCCGACCAGGACGGCTGGGACAAGGTGGTGGAAGACGTCGAGCGGGTACGCCAGGAGGCGAAAGCGCTCAGGCCGGACGGGCGCCTGATCCTGCTCGGCCACAGCATGGGTTCCTACGTCGCCCAGAGCTACGCGCTGCGCCATCCGATGAACATCGAGGCGCTGGTGCTGTCCGGTTCCACCTTCGCCTCCCGCGGCCAGCTGCGGATCTTCCGCATCGTCGCCGCCATCGAGAAGCTGCGCCAGGGCTCCGCCGGCCGCAGCAGGCTGCTCGACAAGCTCAGCTTCGGCGCCTTCAACAAGGAGTTCCAGCCGGCCCGTACCGATTTCGACTGGCTGTCACGCGACGAGGCCGAGGTGGATGCCTACGTCACCGACCCACTCTGCGGCGGCCAGTCCACGAACCAGCTCTGGCGGGATCTCACCGCCGGTCTGATGGAGATCTCTTCCGTGCCCGCCCTGCGCCAGCTGCCGGCCAGCCTTCCCGTCTACATCCTGGGCGGCGAGAAAGACCCGGTGGGCGGCGCGAAAGGCCTCACCCGGCTCTACGACGCCTACCGCGAGGCGGGGCTGGCTGGCACGACCCTGCGGCTCTACCCGGACGGCCGTCACGAGATGTTCAACGAGACCAACCGGGACGAGGTCACCGCCGACCTGCTCACCTGGCTGCGCGCACCCTGGGATACGAACCGGTAAGGCGAATCAGTCCTCCGGCGGGTCAGCGGGATAGCGGTGGACGCCGCCGCGGTAGTCCCGCACCCGCCACTCGGACGTGGCCT
>CAYQZN010000307.1:0-3402 GCA_964421805.1 uncultured Woeseiaceae bacterium | reverse complement strand
TGACCACCCGCTTCTGGTCGTCCGCGGGGCGGTTGTCGACCGGCCGGATGCCGGGCGTCACCACCAGCAGCCGGTGGTCCACGTGCTCGCGCAGGCGCGGCACCTCCAGTCCCGAGGAGATCACGCCGTCGCAGCCGGCCTCGAAAGCGCGCCGGGCCCGGGACAGCACCAGCTCGTCCACGTCGCAGTCGAAGCCGAGGTCGTCGAGGTCGCCGCGGTCGAGGCTGGTCAGCACGGTCACCGCCAGCACCTTCAGGTCGCCCTTGTTCTCGGCAGCGGCCTCCATGATGGACTGGTTACCGTGCACCGTGGCGAACGTCGCCCCGCGGACCGCGAGATTGCGCACCGCCGCGCCGACCGTCGCGGGTACGTCGAACAGCTTCACATCCAGGAACACCTTCTTGTCCCTTTCGATCAGCCAGTCGGCGAGCTCGAAATAGCCGCCGCTCATGGCGAGTTCCAGCCCGATCTTGTAGAACGAGACGCTGTCGCCGAGTTCTCCGGCGAGGCGCCGGGCCGCATCCACGTCCGGCACGTCGAGTGCGAATATCAGTCTGTCCCTGGCTGCTGTGCTTGCGATGCTCTGCTCGGTCACGGTGTCCCCTCGGCTGCGGGCGTGCATTCTATCACCGCTCCGCGCAGCCGGGGCACCGCGGCTCAGGTGTTGCCGACGGCGGGGTCGGTGAGCCGCTCGTGTTCCGCGATGGCGTAGCGATCGGTCATGCCGGCGACGTAGTCCGCCACCACCCGGGCGCGAGCGGCATCGCCGTGCTCCCGCCCGGCGGAGCGGGCCGCGCCGGCGAACTCGGCCGGCATCAGCCGCGGCTCGTCCATGTAGGCGGCGAACAGGGTCTCGACGACCCGTCGCGCCTTCAGCGTCATGCCCAGCACCCGGTGATGGCGGTACAGATTCGCGTGCAGGAATCGCTTCAGCGACAGGTGCTGCTCCCGGATCTCCTCGCTGAAGCCCACCAGCGGACCTTCCTGGCCGCGCACCTCGTCGATGGAACGGGGATTCGCGGCACGCAGCCGCCCTGCAGTCTCCCGGATGAGGTCGGTGACCACGCGGTTGATCATGCGCCGGATCACCTCGTGGATCAGGCGCCGGCCGTCCAGCCCGGGATAGCGGCCCAGCACTTCGTCGTGCTGCGCCGCGAACAGCGGCTCCGCCCGCAGCATCTCCACGCCCAGCAGCCCGGCGCGCAGGCCGTCGTCCACGTCGTGGTTGTTGTAGGCGATTTCGTCGGCGAGATTCGCGAGCTGGGCTTCCAGGCCCGGCTGACGGCGCTCCAGGAAGCGCCGCCCGAGCTCGCCGAGCTCCCGGGCATGACGGGCCGAGCAATGCTTGAGGATTCCCTCCCGGGTCTCGTACATGAGGTTCAGGCCGGCGAACTCGGCGTACTTCTCCTCCAGCTCGTCGACGACGCGCAGTGACTGCAGATTGTGCTCGAAGCCGCCGTAGTCGCGCATGCACTCGTTCAGCGCGTCCTGCCCGGCGTGGCCGAAGGGAGTGTGGCCCAGGTCGTGGGCGAGACACACGGCCTCGGCCAGGGTCTCGTTGAGGCCGAGTGTGTGCGCCACACTGCGGGCGATCTGGGCGACCTCCAGGGAGTGGGTCAGGCGCGTGCGGTACAGGTCGCCCTCGTGGTTCACGAACACCTGGGTCTTGTAGACCAGCCGGCGGAAGGCGCTGGCATGGATGATGCGGTCGCGGTCACGCTGATACTCGCCGCGGTAGACCGGCGGCGGCTCGGTGTGGCGGCGGCCCGGACTCTGCGACTCCCGCGCGGCAGCCGGCAGCAGGCCGTCGGCTGCCCGCTCCATATCCAGGTCTTCCACGGTTCCGGACATCCGCTCAGCCCGCCGCTGCGTCGGCCGGCGCCAGCGCTTCGGCCAGCGCCCGGGCGGCGAAATCCGCGGTCACATAAGCCTCGCCGATACTGCGCAGCAGCACCAGCCGCAGGCGCCCGGCCTGGACCTTCTTGTCCAGCTGCATCGCATCGCGCAGCCGCGCGGAGCCCACCTGCGGCGGCGCCACGGGCAGCCCGGCGGCCGCGACCAGATCGCGGATACGCTCGAACTCAGCCCCGGCCAGACCGCTGGCGCGCGCCGCCATCAGCATGCCCGCGGCCACCGCCTCGCCGTGCAGCCATTCGCCGTAACCGGTGACCGACTCGATGGCGTGGCCGAAGGTATGCCCCAGATTCAGGAGCGCCCGCTGCCCCGCCTCGCGCTCGTCCGCCGCCACGATGGCCGCCTTCATCTCGCAGCAGCGACGCACCGCGTGCTGCAGCGCCTCCCTGTCGCGGCGCCGTAGCGCCGCCATATTGTCCTCGAGCCAGGCGAAGAATTCCGCGTCGCCCAGCAGACCGTATTTGATGACCTCGGCAAGGCCCGCGGCCAGCTCCCGATCCGGCAGCGTATCGAGTGTAGCGAGGTCGATCAGCACGAAGGTCGGCTGATGGAAGGCGCCGATCAGATTCTTGCCCCGGGCGTGGTTGACGCCGGTCTTGCCGCCCACGGACGAGTCCACCTGGGCCAGCAGTGTCGTGGGCACCTGGATGAAATCCACCCCCCGTTGGTAGCAGGCCGCCGCGAAACCGGCCATGTCTCCCACGACGCCCCCGCCGAGCGCCACCACCGTCGTGTCCCGGTTGGCGCCCGCATCCACCAGCGTGTCGATGATCCCGGCGACCCGGTCCAGGTCTTTGTGCGCTTCCCCGTCCGGCAGCACGTGCACGGCGGCCAGCCGGTCGCCGAGGGCCCGCCGGGCGGCATCCAGGTACAGCGGCCCGACCACGTCGTTGGTCACAACGACGGCGTCCGGCCCGCGCAGGCGTACGGCGAGGGCCCCGGCTTCGTCGAGCAGGCCCTCGCCGACGACGATCGGGTAGCTTCTGGCGCCCAGCTGGACGGTGAGCGTCTCGGGGTCTGTCACGGAAGGCGGCTCCTGATGCCGGGAGAGCGCCTAAGTTGCCGGGCGCCGGCGGCAGAATCAAGCGCCGTCACGGCGGCTCACAGCCGGCCGCGGATATCCTCGACCACGTGGTGCACCCGGCGCCCGTCGGTCTCGATCACCAGGTCGGCGATCTCCCGGTACAGGGGGTCGCGTTCGGCGAACAGCCGGCTGAGGGTCTCTTCCGGATCGCCTGCGGCCAGCATCGGCCGCTCGCGGCCGCGGCGGGTGCGTTCCAGTTGCTGTGCCACCGTAGCGTGGAGGTAGACCACCGTGCCCCGCGCGGCCAGGTGCCGGCGGTTGTCCGGCTCGCCCACCACGCCGCCGCCGGTTGCCAGCACCAGATCCGCCCGCGCTGTGAGTTCGTCGATCACCGCCGCTTCGCGCTTGCGGAAACCCGCCTCGCCCTCCTTCTCGAAGATGAAGGGGATATCGACACCGGTGCG
>CAYQZN010000306.1:0-3405 GCA_964421805.1 uncultured Woeseiaceae bacterium | reverse complement strand
AGACCGCCAAGCAGGTGATCGTGCAGAAGGTGCGCGAGGCCGAGCGCGAGCAGGTCGTCGAGGAATTCCAGGAGCGGGTCGGCGAGCTGCTGAGCGGCCTGGTGAAGCGGGTGGACCGTAACGGCGTCTTCATCGACCTCGGCGGCAACGCCGAGGGTTTCGTGCCCCGCGAGAACATGATCCCGCGCGAGCCGGTGCGCCCGCAGGACCGCATCAAGGCACGCCTCGTGGAGGTCCGGTCGGAGCTGCGGGGTCCGCAGCTGTTCATGACCCGGACTTCGCCGGAATTCCTGATCGACCTGTTCCGCCTGGAGGTCCCCGAGGTGGGGCAGGGCCTGATCGATATCGTCGCCGCCGCCCGGGACCCGGGCCTGCGGGCGAAGATCGCGGTCAAGAGCAACGACCGGCGCATCGACCCGGTGGGCGCCTGCGTCGGCATGCGCGGCTCCCGGGTGCAGGCCGTGTCCAACGAGCTGGCCGGCGAGCGTGTCGACATCATCCTCTGGGACGACAATCCGGCGCAGTTCGTCGTCAACGCCATGTCGCCGGCGGACGTGGTCTCCATCGTCATGGACGAGGAGGCCCACAGCATGGATATCGCGGTGGAAGAGGACAAGCTGTCCCAGGCCATCGGCCGCGGCGGCCAGAACATACGCCTGGCGAGCGAGCTGACGGGCTGGGAGCTGAACGTGATGACCGCCGCCGACGCCGAGGAGAAGAGCGAATCGGAGATGCGCGAGCTCACCGAGATGTTCATGAAGAGCCTGGACGTCGACGAGGAGGTGGCCATGATCCTGGTGCAGGAAGGCTTCTCCACCGTGGAGGAAGTGGCCTACGTGCCGGCGGCCGAGCTGGCCGAGATCGAGGAGTTCGACGAGGACATCGTTGACGAGCTCCGCAGCCGTGCCCGCGATGTCCTGCTGACCCAGGCGATCGCCAGCGAGGAGAAGATCGACGAGGCGGAGCCCGCCGAGGATCTGCTGGCGCTCGACGGCATGACCCGGGAGCTCGCCTACCTGCTTGCCAGCGAGGGCGTGGTCACGCGGGAAGACCTGGCGGAGCAGGCGGTGGACGATCTGCTGGAGATCCAGGAAGACATGGACCAGGAGCAGGCGGCTGCGCTGATCATGGCGGCGCGCGCGCACTGGTTCGAGCAGGAAGAAGAGCAGCAGCAGGAGCGGGCCTGATTAACAGGAGTTTTAGGTATGGCTGAAGTCACTGTCGCACAGTTCGCCGAGGTACTGAAGGTACCGGTCGACAAGCTGATCTCTCAGCTGGACGAAGCGGGTATAAAGGTCAGCGGCCAGGACGATATGATCAGCGAGGATGCGAAGCTCGAGCTGCTCTCGCACCTGCGCCGGTCCCATGGCCGTGACGAGAGCGGCAGCGGAGCCGGGCCCAAGAAGATCACGCTGAAGCGCAAGTCCCAGTCGGAGCTGCGGCTCTCCGGCGCGCAGGGGCGTTCGCGCACGGTGAACGTGGAAGTGCGCCGCAAGCGCACCTACGTCAAGCGCGACGTGCTGGAGCAGCAGGCCAAGGCGCAGCAGGAAGAGCTCGACCGCCAGCGCCGCGAGGAGCAGGAGCGCGAGGATGCCGCGCGCCTGGAGCAGGAGCGCATCGAGACCGAGCGCCAGGAGAAGCTGCGCGAGCAGGAAGCGGCGGCCGCCCGTCTCGAGCAGGAGGAGAAGGAAGAGCAGGAGCGCGAGGCTCGCGAGAAGGCCGAGAACGAAGCGGCCGCAGCGCTGCAGGCGGCCGAGCGTGCCGAGCAGGAGCGCAAGGAAGCCGCCGCCAAGGAACGCCGCGAGAAAGAGGCGAAGAAGGACCAGAGCACCCGCTACGGCCGCAAGGAACTGCACGTCGCCGGCGACAAGAGCGGCCGGCGCAAGCGCAAGCGTCCCCAGCGCCGGCGCCCGGTGTCCGTCAGCGTGGACTCCCAGCACGGTTTCGAGCGGCCGACGGCACCGGTCGTGCGCGAAGTGGAAATTCCGGAGACCATCACGGTCGCGGATCTCGCCCAGCGCATGGCGGTGAAGGCACCGGAAGTCATCAAGGTGCTGATGGGCATGGGCGCGATGGTCACGATCAACCAGGTCATCGACCAGGATACCGCCGTGCTCGTGGTCGAGGAGATGGGCCATACCGCCAAACTGCGCGCCGAGAGCTCCGTCGACGAGGACGTGCTGGCCGACGTCGAGGTGGAGGGCGAGAAAGTCTCGCGCTCGCCGGTGGTCACCATCATGGGCCACGTCGACCACGGCAAGACCTCGCTGCTGGACTACATCCGCCGCACCAAGGTGGCGGCGGGCGAGGCCGGCGGCATCACCCAGCACATCGGCGCCTACCAGGTGCCCACCGAGAAGGGCAGCGTGACCTTCCTGGATACGCCGGGCCATGCGGCCTTCACGGCCATGCGGGCCCGCGGCGCGCAGGTGACGGACGTGGTTATCCTGGTGGTCGCCGCCGACGACGGCGTCATGCCGCAGACCATCGAGGCGGTACAGCACGCCAAGGCGGCCGGTGTGCCGATTGTTGTGGCGGTCAACAAGATCGACCGCGAAGAGGCGGATCCGGACCGGGTGCGCAACGAGCTGTCCCAGCACGAGGTGATCCCCGAGCAGTGGGGCGGCGACACGCTGTTCGTCAACGTCTCCGCCCACACCGGCGAGGGCGTGGACGAATTGCTGGAGGCGCTCTCCCTGCAGGCCGAACTCATGGACCTCAAGGCCGTGGCCGAGGGTCCGGCGAAGGGTGTCGTGGTCGAGTCCACGCTGGAAACGGGCCGCGGCGCCGTCGCGACCGTGCTGGTTCAGAGCGGCACGCTGAAAGTCGGCGACGCCATCCTCGCCGGCGAGGAGTACGGCCGCGTGCGGGCCATGTTCGACGAGAACCAGGAGCCGGTGGACAGCGCCGGCCCCTCGACGCCGGTGGTGGTGCTCGGCCTCTCGGGCACGCCGGATTCGGGCGACGAGATGCTGGTCGTCAGAGACGACCGCAAGGCCCGCGAGGTGGCGGAGTTCCGCCAGAGCAAGTCCCGCGACGTGAAGCTGGCCCAGCAGCAGGCGGCCAAGCTGGAAGACGTCTTCTCCCAGATGTCCGAGGGACAGACCACCAGCGTCCAGTTGCTGATCAAGGCCGACGTGCACGGCAGCGCCGAGGCATTGCGGGATGCGCTCACCAAGCTCTCCGGCGACGAGGTGAAGGTGGACGTCGTCGCTTCCGGCGTGGGCGGCATCACCGAGTCCGATATCAACCTGGCCTCTGCGTCGAACGCCATCGTGATCGGCTTCAACGTACGCGCGGACAGTGCGGCGCGCGGTGCGATCAAGGAGACCGGCGTGGATGTGCGCTATTACAGCATCATCTACGAGGCCATCGACGACGTGAAGGCCGCCATCACCGGCATGC